>DRHN01000300.1 GCA_011049595.1 Spirochaetota bacterium
AATTTTTATATAATTATCAAGGATCAGGATCTCGTCATCGAACCCTTCGTCGTCAAGACTCAGCCTGGCGTTCTTGAGCTCTTTCTGTGTCCTCACCGTAAGCTCCAGGGCACTCTGTACCTGGTTTGAGTAATACAACCTGCCTATTTCCTGTAATGCCGTCGCGAAATTGAGCATCGTACCCGACTTCAGGACCATTCCGTTGGAAAATCCTGCAACAGGGGATTCCATGTCGACAAAATTTATCTTCAGATAGTAGGGGCCCGCGGAACGCCGGTTTCCCCCGGCGTCGCTGTAGGTCAGGGAAAAACGCAAAAGGTCCTTTTCTCCGGCCGCATCCAGCGGGGGGATCCGCACCGATGCCAAAATCGTTTCATAATCACGGTGATGCAGGGTCGGCAGGTTGTATTACTCAAACCAGGTACAGAGTGCCCTGGAGCTTACGGTGAGGACACAGAAAGAGCTCAAGAACGCCAGGCTGAGGCTTGACGACGAAGGGTTCGATGACGAGATCCTGATCCTTGATAATTATATAAAAATTTTCGGGGGCGCCCTGGAAATGGCGGACTGGGAAACCGACAGGATAAGGATGGAAGAGGAGATCACGCCTCCTGTGAGGGAGCGGCCGTTTCAGGAGCAGCTGGAGAACCTCTTTCGCGAGATAACTCTTGATTTAGGCACACGGGGAGTGGGGACCATTGCTGTATCGGGATTCACGGCCGGCGATGGAAAAAGCTCGGCCCTGGTGACACTTCTTAATGAGATGGCGCGGTTTGAGATATCGAAAGTCGAAGGCATCACGGTTATTGAGAGGGACACCCTCGATATGATACTCGAGGAGCAGAAGCTGGCGCTTTCGGATCTCATGGATACGACGAATGCCATTGAGATCGGGAAGCTCCTTACAGCGAACCACATGCTCACTGGGTCAGTAATAGAGATGGCGGATTCGGTTGTAATATTCGGCAGGATAATAAATGTGGAGACGGCGGAGATCGAATCCGTGGCCCAGGTGATCGTACCGAGGAGCGCCGAAGTCAGGGCCCTGCTTTGAGCACGGAACCGGGAGTCTGCCCCGCAACATTGATAGTTGGAATATGTTCATGGTGCTGCCGGCGATTCAGCATGTGTAAAGTTCGGCTGGCCGCATCGGCACCCGGGAAGGAGCTTGAAAATGCTGGCAATAGAGATCTATAAATATCTTTTGGTTGCGGTATCACACCTGGCGGTTATCTGGCGGGTATATATATTCAGGGTCCATTCAGCCGGAAAAAAGAGAAATTATTTTTCGAAGTCCGAAAAAAAAGTTGAGAAATTAGCACCGTTGTGTTAAAATCGGTGAGCCCGCGTTTGATGCTGCCAGGTCTGTTTCAAAACCTGTTATGCCTGCGTGCTGACGATATTTATAATTGTTTTTTTTTAACCGAATCAAAGGAAAATTTCAGTTTCATTGCCAATATGATAAAAAGGAGGAGCATCATGAAAAGGTTATTGGTCACTGCTGCTGTATTTTTTATCATTTCAGTCCCCCTGTCGGCGTTTGCCGCTAAAGTGACAGGGAACTTGGAGGGACTGAGCGCCCCGGTGGAGGTCTACACGGACAAAGACGGGGTCCCTCACATTTACGCTGAGAATATGGAGGACCTGCTGTTCGCGCAGGGCTATGTCCACGCCCAGGACCGGTTCTGGCAGATGGAGTTTTGGAGGCGGATCGGATCCGGGAGGCTTTCGGAGCTTTTCGGGGAGGCCGTTCTGGGGGTGGATATTTACATCAGGACGGTGAATTTCAGGGGGCTTGCCGAGGAGGAGTACGAAATCATGGACGACGAGACAAGAAGGTATCTGGAGGCCTACTCAGCAGGGGTCAACGCGTACATACTCGGCAAAAAGTTCCACCAGCTTGGCCTCGAGTTCAGGCTTTTAAAGATGCAGGGGCTGGACCTTGAAATAGAGCCGTGGACACCTGCCAACACACTTACATGGTTCAAGGTTATGGCCGAGGACGCCGACGGCAATATGCGAAAAGAGCTTTACACGATCGACATAATCAGGTCTGTGGGTATTGATCTGGCCAGGGATTTTTATCCGGAATACGATTATATAAATAATCCTGTTATTGTGGAAGACAGCGAGATCTCCTTTTCAGGTAAAAAACGGGAAAACGAAGGCCTAGCTGCCCTGACGGATGAAGACATCTCCCTTCTTCTGAGTCTCAACACCGGTCTTGTTGGGGGCTTTGATCCTTACACTCCGATGGCATTCGGAAAGGGGGAAGGTGTCGGGACAAATGCGTGGATCGTATCAGGAGACCTGACGGCTACCGGCAAGCCGATACTGGCAAACGACCCTCACCTCGGGATCCAGATGCCCTCGATATGGTACGAAGTCGGACTGCACAGCAAGACAGGCGGTGGGCCGGACGGCACCGGGCCTTTTAATCTTCGCGGTTTTTCCTTTGCGGGTGTGCCCTGGATCATACTCGGGCACAACGACCGAATAGCCTGGGGCATGTCGTTCATGAGCGCGGACGCGCAGGATCTTTTCATAGAAAGGATAAACCCTTACGACCCGAACCAGTACGAGGTTAACGGGCGATGGGTGGAAATGGATATCCGCAGGGAGGAGATCGTAATCAAAGATCAGGACGAGCCCTACGTTCTCCTGGTGCGGAGCACACGGCACGGGCCCGTTGTGACGGACCACGGGTCGTTGATGAGCGGGAACAGCTACGACATAGTCCCCCAGAAAAGTTTTCCCGATAACCTCGAGCTTGCCGCACTGTCACTGCGCTGGTCAGCCCTTCAGCCGTTTGAGATCCCAAAAATGCTCCTTATGTTGTGCAGGGCTCAAAACTACGAGGAGTTCCGGGAGGCAATGAGATATTTTTCCGGCCCGAACATGCAGATGACCTACGCCGATGTTGAAGGCAACATAGGGTTTCAGGCAACGGGGTTGATCCCTGTCAGGCCCAAAGCCAGCGGGCTTTTCCCCGTGCCCGGCTGGACGGACGAGAATGAATGGTCAGGCTTTGTTGCTTTCGAGGATATGCCATGGGTTAAAAACCCTTCAAAAGGCTACATAATAGCGGCCAACAATCCTACCGTTAGCGTTAACTACCCCCATGATATCGACAGGGATGCCGACTACGGCTACAGGGCGCGCCGTATTATGGACATGATCGAGGAGGGCGGGTCAGGGTTTACCGTTGAGGACATGAAGGTAATGCAGGGAGACGACCTGAGCAATTCAGCCAATGAAATTTTGCCCTACCTGAAAGGTATCAGTTTTGAGGACGCGGCTGTTGGGGCTGCGCGTGACAGGCTGCTTGGATGGGACCGCAGGATGGGGATAGAAAGCCCCGAGGCTGCCCTGTACGGCTATTTCTGGGCTGCACTTGTGGAGGAAATATTTAAAGATCAGATACACGAAAGTCTCTGGAACAAGGACAAGGCGCTCGGGTCGAGATCGAGCCTCCTGGGTTGTGTGAACAATATTCTTAAGGAGCCTGACAACGGCTGGTGGGACGACATTAAAACTCTGGACACGATCGAGCCACCGGATGAGATCCTGACGCGCGCTTTTAAAAAGGGGTACAATAAAGGAGTTGAAGAGCTGGGTGAAAATTTGGATAAGTGGGAGTGGGGTGAGATCCATACAGCCACCTTCCGCAACCAGACATTCGGTCAGTCGGGGATCAACCTGATAGAGAAGATATTCAATCGCGGACCGGTGGCCACTGCAGGCGGGTTTCACCAGGTCAACAGGAGTGATTACAGTGTTGAAAAAGCTTTTGAAGTGTATCATGTTTCGTCGATGCGCGCGATCTATGACATGAGCGACCTGTCAAATACCCTTATGATACACACGACCGGTCAGAGCGGGCATGCAGGCAAGCCTCACTACGATGATTTTATCGATAGGTGGAGGAAGATAGAGTATCACCCGACAAGGTGGGAAGAAGAGGAAGCGAAGGCGCCACCCTCGAGAAAAATGGTCTTAAAACCGGATTGAAGCGGTCTTTTTACCGGACAGTACACATTACATGCAAATCCATGAAAAACTCATTGTGAAATAAATTTGCATTGGTTAAATGTTATTTTCCAATTTCAGGGCCCAGGAAGCCTTGTCGGCCTTGGGGGGGGTGTATTTCTCGAATTTGTCGAGCAAAGATAAAGGATCTTCATCTTCCAGCAGCATGCCCCGGTGCTCGCTGTCTAGGAACTGCTGTCCGGCGATGTGGTCGATAAAACCGATGAGCCTGTCGAAGTACCCTTTCACATTGAGGAGCCCGCAGGGATCCCTGTGCAGGCCAAGCTGGGCCCATGTGAGGACCTCAAAGAACTCTTCCACGGTTCCCAGCCCGCCCGGCATTGCTATAAATCCGTCGGAAAGCTCGGCCATCAGCGCCTTGCGTTCGTGCATCGAGCCTACTACACGCAGATCGGAAATTTCAGTAAATGCCACTTCCTTTTCATAGAGCTTCTTCGGTATCACACCGGTTACCCTGCCGCCTGCCTCGAGAACGCTCTTTGCGATGTGGCCCATCAGCCCGACCTTTGCCCCGCCGTAAACCAGGGTGATCTTCTTTTCAGCGAGGAGGATACCAAGCTGCCGTGCGGTCGCGGTATAAGCAGGGTCCGTCCCCGGGCTCGAGCCGCAGAATACGCAGATTCTTTTCATGGCAAATGGTTTCAAAAATTAAATTTTTTCACTCCCGGTTCCCTGACATCCGGCCGGCGATTTAATGACAAGGTAATACATGTGTTAAAGATAGTTCTTTTTATAGTAAAATGACCATGCCAATCCATCAGTATCTACACTATTGGAACTTTGCAGTACCTGTTTAAAAAAAGTTATAATCATCCTCATGAGAAAACAGGTGGAAATCAACAAGAATCGCCTGTTTTTTTCATATTTTGTGATTACAACAGCCCATCCTCTCAATCTTATAAAGAATAACATGATTGTTACTGTTTTGAAAAAAAAATAGAAGATCAGAAACAATTCCGGCAAAAAGCTGAAGTTTGAAGGCAGAAAAGAATATAGAAAAAGATATACTTATCCCAGGTTTGTTTTTATTAAAGTGAAAAAGGAAAAAATAATCAGAGCACTTCTGGTTGGGTCTTATTATCAAAAGGTGGGGACTTATTCTTCCTGAGGTGGTTAAGGGTTTTATGTACTTCTTTAGTACCTTAATAACAATTTCCTTGTTTTTTCGGCAAGGAAATTCTAAAAATCAAGAATGTGGCTTGTCCACATTAGGGAGGACAGTCATGGTGAATAAGAAGGTTCACCCCTATATTCCCAATTCTGTTGAAGAAGTTAAACGGGAAATGTTGAAAGAATTGGGTATAAAAAACTCAGAAGATATTTTCGATGCCATTCCGGATCATTTGCGTTTCCGCGGCAAGATGGACATCCCAAAACCAATCCTCTCTGAAGCCAGACTTAGAAAGCATGTCGAGGGTATTTTAAAGAAGAATAAGAATTGCAAGGATAATATCAGTTTTCTAGGTGGGGGCTGCTGGCAGCATTACGTTCCATCCGTATGTGATACCATTGTTTCGCGTGATGAGTTTCTGACTGCCTATGTAGGGGAAGCGTATTCCGATCATGGGAAATTTCAGGCACTTTTTGAGACAGCAAATACGATTATAAAAAAGGCGGAATGGACCTGAATGATCTCAAAAACAAGGTATCCAATAAAACGGCTGTTGTATATTTTGAAAATCCATCGTACCTAGGTTTTATCGAAACTCAGGTTGCCGATATAGTAAAAATCGCCCATGATGCCGGCGCTCTTGTCATTGTCGGTGCTGATCCCACATCACTCGGTGTTCTTGAGGGGCCGGGAAACTACGGTGCCGACTATGCGGTCGGAGATTTTCAGCCTTTGGGACTTCATCTAGGATTTGGTGGCAATCAGGGTGGCTGGATCGCGACGAGAGACGAAAAGGAGATGATTGCCGAGTATCCTTCTTTGTTATATGGAATTACTGAGACCACGAAGGATGGGGAATGGGGTTTCGGTGAGGTGTTCTACGAAAGAACGTCCTACGCTTCACGTGAAAAGGGCAAGGATTTTGTCGGAACCACGACTGCTCTTTATGGAATCGTGGCGGGTGTCTATATGGCGCTGACGGGACCACAGGGATTCAAGGAACTGGGTGAGGGAATTATGCAAAGAGTTGAGTATGCCAAACAGGAAATCGGCAAGATCGATAAGGTAAAGATTGCATCTCCTAAAGCATATACCTTTAAGGAGTTCGTAGTTGATTTTTCAGATACGAGACAATCTGTAGAGCTGATAAACAAAGCGTTGCTTTCATACAACATTTTCGGCGGCAAAGATATCAGTAATGAATTCCCCGGTTTCGGCCAGAGTGCATTGTATTGCATTACAGAAATGCACGCGAAGGAAGATATCGACAAATTAGTCGCTGCGTTTTCAGAAATATGCTCGGGGTAAGATTTCCAGAGGCACTTGTGGAAGAGTGCTTGCGCCGTTGTCCAAGCAGCTACCGACTAAAAGCAAGGAATCCAAAACATGACCTTATACTTGGTTTAAAAGGAAACATTGTTCATTTTTGGGGCTCTTCTGCGATGCAAACTGTTGATATAAACACATGGAAGCCCCACAAAGCAACAAAGAAAGAGTATAGTGATTATATTATTGTCCTGGATGCGCTGGATAATAATCATATTATTACACCTGCTCCGTAT
>DRHN01000301.1 GCA_011049595.1 Spirochaetota bacterium
CAAAAGAAAAACAAAGGTACAGCGGCCTGCCGAGATATCCCTTAAAACGATCAACAATATTGACAGGATAGTCAACAGCATTAAAGAGGACGAATTGAGATTTATAATGAAAAAGTATTTTATAACTCTTTCGCAGAGAACAGGGTCCAAATGACCGGTCTGATTATTAATATTAATTTAGCTAAATAAGTCAACTGTTCAATTTTTCATTCCGGAATCAAATTAACTTTGAGAAACTGGATTAATTTATTATATTATTGGTAAAGTATTAAAAGATAATGATTTATGCTGTTTTTAGGGGAGGGGACTGCTAAATGGATCCGTATAGCGCTGAAAGTATCCAGGTCCTGGATGGGATCGAACATGTAAGAAAAAGACCGAGCATGTATATCGGGTCTACGAGCCTTGAAGGACTCCATCATCTTGTGTATGAGGTCCTCGATAACTCCATCGATGAAGCACTCGCCGGATTCTGCAACAACATCGAGGTGATCATTCATAAAGGCAACATAATCGAAGTTTTAGATGACGGCAGGGGAATCCCAATCGACATTCACTCCGGTGAAAACATCTCCGCCCTTGAAGTTGTTATGACAAAGCTGAATGCCGGTGGAAAATTTGATAATAATTCCTATAAAATTTCCGGAGGCCTGCACGGTGTGGGTGTTTCTGTGGTAAACGCTCTTTCTGACTGGCTCGAGGTGACGGTGTACCGGGAAGGAAAAATACACAGTCAGAGATACAATAGAGGAACTCCGGAAAGTGATTTAGTAATTGGTGAAAAGTGTAAAACCACAGGAACGAAGATCGTTTTTAAACCGGATAAAAAGATCTTTAAGGACATTCACTTTAATTACGACACCCTGTCAAAAAGGCTTCGTGAACTTGCATTTCTGAACAAAGGGATCTCTATAATAATAAAAGACCAGCGTGAGAAACAGAACCTGAGAGAGCATAAATTCATGTTCGCCGGTGGTATTATTTCCTTTGTAAAGTATATTAACCGGACAAAAACAACTATAAATAAAGAGCCGATTTATTTTGAGGATAAGAGAGAAAATTTCGAAGCAGAGATCGCGATAGAGTACAACGATGGGTATACGGAGAACATATTCGCCTTTGTCAACAATATAAATACGGTTGAGGGCGGGACCCATTTGATCGGTTTTAAGTCGGGCCTGACCAGGACCATTAACGATTTTATAAAGAGAAGTAATAAAATAAAAACAAAGCTTTCCCTTGTCGGGGATGATGTGAGGGAGGGTCTTACCGCTGTAATCAGCGTAAAGTTACGCAACCCTCAGTTTGAGGGGCAGACAAAGGCCAAGCTCGGCAACAGCGAAGTGAAGGGTATCATCGAGTCATTTGTGTATGAACGGCTTTCCGATTATTTTGATAGAAATCCGCTTATTGCGAAAAAGGTAATTGAAAAATGCATACAATCAGCCAATGCAAGAGAAGCAGCGCGAACGGCACGGGAGCTGACAAGAAGGAAAAACGCCCTGGAGAACGATACCCTGCCCGGAAAACTTGCTGACTGTTCTATCAAAGACCCCGAAAAATGCGAGCTTTATATAGTGGAAGGCGACAGCGCCGGGGGGAGCGCCAAACAGGGGCGTGACAGGACGTTTCAGGCAATACTCCCTCTCTGGGGGAAAATGCTGAACGTCGAAAAGACAAGGCTCGACAAAGTATTGAGCAATGAAAAACTTCAGCCGATTATCAGCACCCTTGGGACCGGGATAGCGGACGGTTTTAATCTTGCGAAATTGCGTTACGGCAAGATAATCATTATGGCAGACGCTGATGTTGACGGTTCGCACATCAGGACATTGATCTTAACTTTTTTCTTCAGGTATATGTGTGAATTGATAGAAAAAGGTCATATTTACCTCGCATGCTCTCCATTGTATAAAATTTCAAAAAAAAATCAGATAAATTATGCATATTCTGAGGATGAAAAAAAGCGCATCTTAAAAAAGATCGGCGGTCACGGTACAGTCATCCAGCGGTATAAAGGTCTCGGGGAGATGAACCCGGACCAGCTGTGGGAGACGACAATGAACCCCGAAAAAAGGACCCTCGTTCAAATAGCATCGGACGATGCCGTTGAGGCAAACGAAATATTTTCCATCCTCATGGGGGACGCTGTCGCTCCAAGGAGAGAGTTTATTGAGAAACACGCGAGGTTTGTAAAAAATATTGATGTATGATTGATAGAAAAGAAACGATATTTCATAACAATTAAAGAGGGACTGTAGTTGGCAATCAAAGAGAAGATCGTAAAGATATTCATAGAAGATGAGATGAAGGATTCCTATCTCACATACGCGATGAGCGTCATTGTAAGCAGGGCACTGCCTGATGTGAGAGATGGTTTGAAACCGGTTCACCGGAGAATATTATACGGCATGAACGATCTGAGTCTTGCTCCCGATAAACCATTTAAAAAATCGGCGAGGGTTGTGGGTGATGTTCTTGGGAAGTATCATCCCCATGGCGACCAATCTGTTTACGATGCACTGGTGAGGATGGCCCAGGACTTTTCGATGAGATATCCCCTGGTTGACGGGCAGGGGAATTTCGGTTCCACGGATGGAGATTCTCCGGCCGCGATGCGGTACACAGAAGTTCGGATGCAGCAGCTGGCGCAAGCACTTATTGCTGATATCGATAAAAACACTGTGGATTTTGTATCGAATTTCGATGATACATTGACAGAACCCTCGGTTCTCCCTTCCATTTACCCCAATCTTCTGGTCAACGGATCAAGCGGGATCGCCGTGGGTATGGCCACCAATATACCCCCGCATAACCTGGGCGAAGTTGTCAATGCAGTTATTTCAGTTATAGAAAAACCCGACATTACCATAGAAAGGATAATAAAGATATTACCCGGCCCGGATTTCCCGACAGGGGGGCTGATCATTGGAAATACGGGTATAAAGCAGGCTTATGAAACAGGTAACGGCCAGATCAAACTCAGGGCGAGAGTCAGTATCGAAAGCATGAAAAACGATCGAGAATCGCTTATCGTAAATGAAATACCCTACCAGGTAAACAAATCAAGGCTGGTACAAAGTATCGCTGAACACGCGAAATTAAAAAAACTGGACGGGATCTCGGATCTCAGAGATGAATCCGACAAAGACGGGACCCGGATCGTCATCGAATTAAAAAGAGGGGTAAACTCAAGTGTTGTCATGAATCAGCTTTTTAAGATGACGTCACTGGAAATAACATTTGGGATAAATCTTCTGGCCCTTGACAATCTCAAACCGGTCGTAATGACCATAAAACAGATTATTCAAAGTTATATAGCGCACCGGGAGGAAATTGTAAAAAGAAGGACCGCGTTTGAACTGGAAAAAGCGGAAAGCAGGGCCCACATCCTGGAAGGGTTTTTGAAGGCGCTTGATCATATAGATGAGATAATAAAAATAATCCGTGCGTCGAAAACCCCGAAAGATGCATCTGAAAGGCTTGTTGAGAGCTTTTCATTTACAAAAATCCAGGCCGATGCAATCCTCGATATGAGGCTTGCACGTCTAACAGGCCTTGAGATGGAGAAGATCAAAAAAGAGTATAACCAGCTTGTAAAGCTTATTAAAGAGCTAAAAGAGCTTATAAAGAGCAGACAAAACATTCTCAACAAGATAATAAAAGAGCTCAAGGAAATTTCCAAAAAGTTCGCGGACAAAAGGCGGACAACAATCATTGAAGAAGAGAAAGAAGTTGACCTGAGGGATTTGATAATAGAAGAAGATGTTGTTGTTACTATTTCCCACAACGGTTTCATCAAGAGAACCCCGATCACTGCATTCAAAAATCAGTCGCGCGGTGGAGCCGGGGTTACGACGTCGTCCCTTAAAGAGGATGATTTTATTGAGAATATGTTTATAGCGTCTACGCATGACACGATCCTTTTTATCAGTAATAAAGGTAAGGGGCATTCAGTTGAAGTACATGAGATAGTAAACGTTGGCAAAAACTCGAAGGGACAGACCATTAAACTGTTCTTACATCTAACTGAAGATGAAAAAATTGCTTCGTACGTTAGATTGAGTGATAGCGACAAAGAGCAGTATATACTGTTTTTGACAAAAAATGGGTTTATTAAGAAATCGAGCGTGACTGATTTTCGAAATGTGAGAAGGACAGGTATAATTGCTATCTCGCTGGGTAAGGACGACAGGGTCATTGATTCTGTAGTCACAAACGGAAAAGAGGAGATCCTCATAGCGACTGCAATGGGGAGCGCACTCCGGCTCAAAGAAAGTACCGTCCGTACGA
>DRHN01000302.1 GCA_011049595.1 Spirochaetota bacterium
AGGTAATACTGTCGTGGTTGTCGAGCATGACGAAGAGACCATACGACGGGCCGAGCATGTGCTGGACCTCGGGCCGGGCGGCGGCATACATGGGGGAAAGCTGATCGTCGCCGGTTCGGTGGATGAGATAATAAAGAACCGCGACTCTATTACAGGTAGATATTTACGAAAACCGCTTTTGCACCCTATCGCCACCGGGCCTGCGGGCAAAGTGCGGGAACGCGGCAATTCGCCTAAGATCGAAATCAAAAACGCTGATCTTCACAACTTAAAAAACCTTCAGGTGGAAATACCTCTTGGGAAGCTGATCAGCGTTACAGGCGTCAGCGGAAGCGGGAAAAGCACACTGGTCATGGAGGTGCTGTACAGGAACATGAAGCGTATCCTCAGGCGGACGCGCGCAAAGGATCCGGGCGGGGTCACGTTCAGGGGGTGCTGGAACATCAAAGGCTGGGAAGCCGTTAACAGGGTGCTTGAGGTGGACCAGGCCCCGATCGGAAAGACGCCGCGATCATGCCCGGCTACCTATGTGGGGTTCTGGGACGAGATCCGCCGTCTTTACGCGTCTACAACCGAAGCCAGGATGAGGGGGTACGAAGCGAGCAGGTTTTCATTCAATGTTTCAGGAGGCAGATGCGAGGCGTGCGCCGGACAGGGGTTGAAAAAAATAAAGATGAATTTTCTTCCGGATGTTTCTGTAGTTTGCGAAGTGTGCGGGGGTAAGAGATTCACACCGGAAACCCTTTCTGTTCTTTATAAAAATTACAGTATATACGATGTGCTATCGATGTGCGTGGATGAGGCAGCCGGTTTTTTTGCCCATCATCCGGGTATACTGCATCCGATACGTCTTCTGCAAAGCATCGGGCTCGGTTATATAACCCTGGGGCAGCAGAGCCCCACGTTGAGCGGCGGGGAAGCCCAGAGGATAAGGCTTGTTACTGAGCTCGCCAAAACAAGATCCGGTTTTTCAAATCTGCCTGCTGAAAAAGATCCGGAGGAAATAAAAATTATACCCGGAGAAGATCTGCCGGCCGGCATGACGGAAACCGGGGAGAGGTTTTCCGGGGAAGTGCAATTTAATAACAAAAAACCGAAGGGCAGAATATTTGGGGCAGCAGCAGGTGGTTCTCTTTATGTACTTGATGAGCCGACCATCGGGCTCCATATGGCTGACGTTGAAAAGCTCATCAGAGTGCTGCGGTATCTTACAGACGCGGGAAATACTGTTGTGGTTATCGAGCACAACATGGATGTGATCGCGGAAGCTGACTGGATAATCGACCTTGGCCCCGAGGGCGGGGAAAGGGGAGGGGAAATTGTCGCCCAGGGTGATCCTCAAACTGTGGCTGCAGCCGCAAAAAGGTCACATACAGCGAAGATCCTTTCGAAGTTTCTCAATGAAAGAAGCGTTTCAAATTAGTCAACTTTACACCGGTTTACCTTTTGAAAAATGTTTTTGTCCTTTCGCGGTGAAAAATATACATCGGTTTTAGCGTGAACCGGGTCAAAAGACCGGGGTTTTCCGGGTTGACAGCCGGTCTTCATTGAGCAGGTCCAGCATTTTGTCAATATTCGTGGTCGGGAGACTGCATACGTAATTCCGGCACACGTAAACGGTGGCTTTACCGTCAATGCTGGTGTAGCTTTTCGTGTACTCCGCTATTTCATCAAGCAGAGGGGTGCTTTTATCTGTCGGGGTAAAGAGCAGTATCTTGTTGGGGATGAAGTTCCGGTGCAGCGCTTTGAGCATCGCCTCGGTGTCTTTTGCCCGAGATCTTCCCGTGACCAATACTTCGTATGACGGGCCGACGGCAAAATCAAGTGCTGTCAGCAACTGGGTGTGAAACACCGGCGAGTCATTGATCAATTTTGAAAAGGATCTACCGATACCTTCAGCTGTCTTTTCCAGTTCCGGGTTTGCGGTAATACGGCCAAGACGAATAAGGTTGAGCATTGCCACCGAGTTTCCGGACGGGATCGACCCGTCGGAATTTTCTTTTTTCCTGACAATAAGTTTTTCACCGTCATCGGGGGTCGAGTAAAAGCCCCCGTTTTCCTCATCAAGAAAAAATTCCACCATATCGGAGTTAAGATCCAGGGCTGTTTTGAGATATTTCACGTTTAACGTCGTCTCATACAGCTCCAGCAGGCCCCAGATAAAAAAGGCGTAATCATCAATGTGGGAGGTAATTGCGGCCTGACCTCCGCCATAGCGGTGCAGAAGGCGCCCCCTGGGGGTAAGCATGTTTTTTATAATAAAATCAGCGGCGCCTTTTGCGGCCCTGGCGTAGCGCTCATCACCGAATGCCCTTGCGGCTTTTGCAAATGCCGCGATCATAAGACCGTTCCAGTCTGTCAGTATTTTGTCGTCAAGAAGGGGGGCTTCCCTTTTTTTTCTATGGTTGTAGAGCTTTTTGCTCAGCATTTCAATTCGCTGCTCAAGCTTCTGTTCCGGGATATTCATCTCATCCGCAAGGTCGCCCCTGTTGCGGTTGAGGTAAAAAATATTTTTTCCGTTCAGGGCCCCTGTCGTCTCTTCCTTGTAGTTGCCTTTGTCCTTGATGTTGAACACCCGGCTGATGAACTCAGCGTCCTTTTTGCCCAGGACTGTCTCGATCTGGGCTTTTGTCCACAGGTAGAACACCCCCTCCTCACCCTCACTGTCCGCGTCAAAGGAAGTGTAAAACGCTTTTTCCGGGGCCGTCATTTCATTGAGAACAAAATCCAGCACCTGGGAGGCAGTCTTTCTGTACTCCTCTTTGCCTGTCGCCTGATAAACCTCGGTGTAGGCCATGGCTAAAAGCGCCTGATCGTAAAGCATCTTTTCGAAATGAGGCACGATCCACTCGCGGTCGACGGAGTAACGGTGAAACCCGTGGCCGATCTGGTCATAAATGCCGCCTTTACGCATTTGCTTAAGTGTTTTTTCAACCATATACAGGGCCTTTTCATCACCGCTCCTCCTCCAGTACCGGAGGAGAAAAAAGATGTTGTGGGCTGTCGGGAATTTCGGCCTGTTTCCAAACCCTCCATATACCGGATCGAACCTGGCCGATAACTGTTCGTATGCCAGGGTCAGCGTGTGGTTCCCGATATCTTCACCCGGAGGGATATCCTCTATCTTCTGCAACGCTTTCGTGATCCTTTCAGCCGATTCCAGGATCTGTTCTCTTTCGTCTTTCCAGACCTGCTGTATCCTGGGGATCAGCTCTTTCATACCCGGTCTTCCGAACCTTGTCTCCTTCGGGATGTATGTGGCCGCGTAAAAAGGTTTTTTGTCCGGCGTCATAATTATGGTCAATGGCCAGCCACCGCTGCCTGTCATGATCTGTGAAACAGTCATGTAAACATCATCTATATCCGGCCTCTCCTCCCGGTCCACGATGATCGATATGAAAACGTCGTTCATCATTCCAGCGATCTCAGGATCTTGAAAAGATTCTTGCTCCATTACATGACACCAGTGGCATGACGAGTATCCTATGGAAAGAAAAATCGGTTTGTCCTCCCTTCGCGCTCTTTCAAAAGCCTCGGGCCCCCAGGGGTACCAGTCGACAGGATTGTCGGCATGCATAAGCAGATAGGGGCTTTTTTCCGAAGCGAGCCTGCTCGGGGCGCCCTCTCTTTTTTCCGGGCCAGCGGCAGTTGAAGAGCCCGGTGCTGATGAGGAGCCCGGTGCTGATGAGGAGCCCTCAGCATTATGAAACGTGAAAAGAAAAGGAAGCCCGCCGCCTGTCAATAAAGCTGTAAATATTAAAGAGATTCTAAAAATTTGTATACTCCATGCTGTTTTCATTTTTTAATCCTGTTTTTAAAACTTATTTATTTTACCCGCTAATCTATACAGCGGGTGAAGCTGTACATGATAATAAAATAAGTCGTAAATTGGGCCCGGGCAATGCCATAAATTGAAATCATACCAAGTATGGATTTACTTCAAAAGCAGTGATTATTCACCGGAGTGAAAACCTTCTACAGCAGGAGCGTTAAAAATACCGTAAGTTGTCAGGTGCGGCAGTTTGTTATTGAAGGAAAATCACGCGGCATCACTTTTTGATTTGGTCTTCGCGAAGTTTTTTTTCTTCTTCTCGTAAAATTTCATTATTTTTTTCCGGTTAAAACCCAGCCCTTTTGTCAGCAGTCTGCTCTCTTTTATAGCGCTGAAAAGACTTTCATTGACGAGGATAAAGACTTCAAGAAGTTTAAGCAGGCTTTCCTGGTTGCCGGGTTTTAAATAAAGGTCGTACAGCTTGGACAGCTCTGACGAGTTATTTGTGTTTCCGAGTATTTGAGCCAGTTTTTTGGTAAGGCGGCCGTTGGCAGTCAATAAAATTGCTTTCATGTTTTTATCGAGGGCTTCAAGAACGACTGCCGTGGGGTCCTCGGGCTCGGCGGCTTTACGTTTTGTCTCTTTTCGAACCGG
>DRHN01000303.1 GCA_011049595.1 Spirochaetota bacterium
AAATAAAATCTTTGCCTGCTTCTATAAAAAACGAAGCATTGAAAGCGCTGCTGAAATCCGGTATATGCAGAAAAGTTTTTAAATCGAACAGCGATACTTCATTTACCGTCATTACTTCTTCAAGGAAAAAATATGTGTTGTAACCATCTATTATATATTCACCGCGGAAATCCGATTCCGGAAACTCCCTGCTGAAACCCACCACGGTATACCACTTCGGAGACCTGTTCTTGTAGTAATCAAAACCGAAATCCAGCCATACCCTCTGCTTTTCCTCTATCTCCTCTATACTCATAAAAATCAGGGTCGGGGGATACCCGATCTTCCTGACAAATCCTATACTGAAATCATAATTTTCTCCGGTACTGATTCCCCTGACCCCTATATCTGTATCCTTTATAGAGGTAATATTTTCCGCCCGGTTGGATAAAACGATCTGCTGATACAGGCCGTGTTCCCCGAAGGTAAACAGCATGGCGGGGTCCGGACGATAATTTTTTCGAAAAAAAATATTTGAAGGATACCGCTCATCTCTTCTATTCATAATCCCCAGCGGATTGACCGAATATCCCTTTCCCCACTCCTCTATAAAATAACCTATTTTCATGTAAGAGTAGTCGCTTCCCCCTTTGATGTATGTTTCTCCGATATCGAGTTCCCGGCGAAAGGATATTGATACAGCACTTTCGATCTGGGCCGCTTCATAAAACAGACCGACCTGGAAATAAAGAGGAAAATCGATTGAAAAATGCTTTTTAGGTTTTATATAACTCACGCCCATTGACGCCTCAAGCTCACCCGTGAGTTCCAGGTTGTCCTTCACCTGCAATGCTGAAACAGGTCCGAAAACCAATACAAAAAAAATCAGGAACAATATTTTACGCAGCATTTTTACCCCGCAGTTGTTGTATTAAAGCTCCCCGGCACAACGCCTCAACGTTTCAAGATTTACGCTGTCCATTTCCCTGCCGCCGGCTTTTTTCGGAGTTTCTATTATTTTTGGCACCCCTTTAAAACGCTCATCATTCATAATATATTCAAAGCTCTTTATTCCAATTGCGCCCTCGCCGATGTGTGTGTGCCTGTCAATCCTCGATCCCAAACCTCCCTTTGAATCGTTGAGATGGATCACTTTCAAATGTTTTAGCCCCACGACTCTGTCAAAAGCTTTTATTGTCGAACGGTAAGCGGAACGGGTACGAATATCGTATCCCGCCGCGAATATATGGCATGTATCCAGACACACCCCTGTACGCCCGGACCCTATTCCGTCGATCATCTCCCTCAGATGTTCAAACCTGTACCCGATGCCCGTACCCTGTCCCGCGGTCGTTTCCAGGCAAATTGTTGTATTCCCCCGGTCAATCTCAAGCACTCTTTCGAGACTCGAAATTATACGCTTGATACCGTCGGATTCACCGCTTCCCATGTGAGACCCGGGATGTATAACAAGAAAAGGCAACTCCAGTATGGCGCACCTTTCCAATTCATCTAAAATCGACTGCACGGACTGTTCGACCAATGAATGACTGGGAGATGAAAAATTGTAAAGATATGACCCGTGGGCTAGTACCAGTTTTATTCCGCCATCATCAGACAATGCTTTCCTGTAAAGTCCAGCCGCGTTTTCACTGATCGGCTTTGAAACCCATCTCAACTGGTTTTTTGTGAATATCTGTACCGTGCTCAGCCCCAGTTTTCGGCCTTTTATCAGGGCTTTGTGATAGCCTCCGGAAACTGAAGTGTGAGCACCCAAAAGTAGCATATATTTTTAGATGCAAAACTCTTCATAATCATACTGAGTTCTGCAGTTGTACCCGTTTTTTATTAAAAAGCTCCCGGCTTTTGAAGCTGTGCTCTGGTTACTGAATGCGATCCTTAAAACAGCAGTCTCTCCTTCTTTTATTTTCACGATCCCGATATCTCTAATATTAAAAGCTTTCGAAGCGATAAGGGATGTCAGCTTCGCGATCGCCCCTGTTTCATCCTCTATGCTGACGTAAATGTCAAATAGTGTACTGTTGAATCCTTTTGTCGCGACCGGGACCTTTCGCACAAACTCCCTTGCCTTTTTATATTTCTCGTCAAACTCGCCGGAACCTACTTCCCTCGACAATTTTTTTAAATATTCAACAAACCGGTCGACATTTTTTTCCAGAATACTTCTATTCGATTCAAATATTTCTCCCCAGAAATAGGACGGTGTTAAGAGTGCCTCCGCGAACTGTTTAAACCGTTCGCCTGCAAGTGCGACCGATGTTTCATCCTTTTCGGTATCCAGCCCGGAAATCATGGTGTTAACCTGGGCGATCGCCATAAGCTGCAGCATGTGGTTAAGAACACAGTTCAGATTATCATGCTCCCCAGGGCTCATAATTATCGCCGTGGCCCCGATAGAACCGACAACATTTTCAAGCGCACTGACCGCTCCCTGGTTGCTTCTGCCGACAGGTGTCAGGACGTAGGTAACATTTACAAAAAGAAGCGGGTCGGCCTGCTCGATCCCGCCCCTTTTATACCCTATCACCGGATGTCCTCCGATAAAGGACGCCTTATCAACAAACAGGGTTTGGGCTAAAGCCGCTATCTCAGTTTTAGTATTACAGGTATCAGTCACTATCGCGTTCTTTTTCACAGCTTTGGAAACTTTCGGCAGCAGCTCCTCAACCGTTCTAATGGTTGCGGCAAATATAACAAGATCAGCATCCTTTAACCCTTGCTCGATCTCCTCATAAATACAGCCTTTATCAAGAGCGCCAATGTTCCTGGCCCGTATAAGAACGGAGCCTTTATCTATACCCGTTATTATTACGTCCGGCAGATACTGTTTCAATGCCAACCCCAGCGAGCTTCCTGTAAATCCCATCCCGATTATAGATATCTCTTTTATCATCATCTCAATCCCTCAACGCTAATCGCATCCAGCCGGGCAGCAGCTTCTTCGGCAAAGAGGCTGTCAGGGTATTCATCAATTATCTTTCGATAGCAATCCTCTTCGCCGAGTACATCAACAATACCGTATTCAAGCACAGTCTGTGCGATCTCCCACAGGGAATCATCCGCCCTGGATGATTCCGGATAATTGAAATATATTAGTTCCAGTATTTTCAAGGAAACCACCAGAGCCATTACCCGTGTTTCTTCGTTATCAGTTTCATAATCTCTGTAGAATTCACTGAATTTATAATAATACTCTGAGATATTCTCCTCATCACTTCTTATCTGCGGGCTGAAAATGTCACGTGTCAATAAAAATATATCCGAATAGCTCAACCCGTAGATCTTCTGCGGTTTCAATTCATCATATATAATGTTCTTAAGATCCATTCGATCCTCACCGGTTATCACAATCTCAGAAACTACATCAAATCTGTGAGGTTTTGGAAAATCCCTGTATTCCCGTATAGCAAGTTTACCCTTAAACCCGAAGTTTTGTAAAGATTCAATATACTCGACAGCCTCGTCCTTCGTTCCATAAAAAGGTGATTCAAGCACAATAGTCTCATAGTCCGACGCAATGAGAAGATAACAATCCAGCCCGTAATTTTTTACTTCAAGCTGTATTTCAACGACCTGGGGGAGCGGGTCGATCTTCGTATCGGCTATCCTCACCCCATACCCTTTTGTGTATTCCGGCTCCAAAAACCCGTACTCCAGAACAAGCCGTTTTTCCTCCCTTTCATAAACCGCGTTCCCATCGATCCAGTTTCTGAAAAAAATCACATACTCGGTATAATACTCTCTCTTAAAGGGGTTCAACACCAGACCCAGTATCTCCATATTCTTAAAAAAATGATACACCTCTTCTTCACTTTTCACACCGTAAAAATGAAGGACGATCCGGGGAGGAAAATTTACATGAAAGATATCGTATTGTAAATCCTTGTTTTCAATTTCCTCATTATTTTCAGAGGTAATTGTGAATACGAACTGTTTTTTATCTTTTAGTAATTTTATACCGGCGATCGTCGCGTTCTTTATCAGGTTCTCATTTTCAAGAAATGCCTTGTTTTTTTCTTTTTCGTCTTCACTGGCTGAGACAGCGAGGGGAAGAAACTCCTTATCTGATGTGTAATACTGTTCATTTTCGGCAAAAGCATAGTATCTCGGCGGGCCGGTAGGGTTTTTTTCCATAAATATACCTGGAAAAAAGAACAAAAAAATAATGATAGGAATGATAAATATATTCTTTATGTAATTCATCACATCATCTTTTAAAATACCTGACGATCAAAATACTTTTATAGATCCCTGTTCGATTTTATCTTCATCCATATATTATTAAATAATATATTTTCTGGAAAAAAAATACAATTAAATTCAATATATTTCAAATAGTAAAAATTACTTCTGAACACCACAATATTACAATTATAAAACAGCAGTTGTTATTATATTTATTATATTAACTGGGACAGTTTCCACAGGAGGAGGTATATATGCAGGTGGATCTAACCAATCAGGTCGCTCTTGTTACAGGCGCCGGCCGCGGAATTGGCCGAAGTATCAGCGTGGCGCTGGCCGGCGCCGGCGCTCACGTCTTTCTGTGCGCCCGGTCGAAAGATCAGATCGAAAAGGTAAAAGAGGATATAGAATCAAACGGGGGGACTGCAACAGCTGTACCTACCGATATTTCTGTTGAAAATGAATTGATCTCCCTTTATCAGATGGTCAAGGGGCAACGCGGCAGGCTGGACATAGTGATTAATAACGCCGGTATAGGTATCTGGGGAAAACTTGCTGACTTTCCGATAGAAGATTTTGACAAGATGGTAAATGTTAATCTTCGCAGTATGTATATTTCCTGCCAGCAGGCTGTAAAAATGATGATACCCGCCCGAAGCGGTTTTATCATCAACATCTCAAGTGTAGTCGGCTTCAAAGGGTATGTAAACCAGTCGGGCTACACTGCCACAAAGCACGGCGTCATGGGGCTCACAAAATCCCTCTCCGCTGAAGTCCAGGAGCACGGGATCTGTGTATCAGCAATCCTACCGGGAGGCGTTGACACAGATTTCATCGGAGAAGCGCGTCCGGACCTGGACAGGAGCGTGCTTATATCACCCGGGGATATTGCAAAGGCCGTTCTCTTCCTTCTCTCCCTTTCGGGCACGGCAATGGTGGACCAGATATATATACGAAGAAGAACGAGCGCCCCTTTTTAAACCGCAGTATATTTCCAAGAGTTGTTTACTCAAGAACCGCTTGTCGGTTATCAGGGTTATTCACTCAGCAGTCCTTTTTGTAATTTATCCCTGGATAATAGCGCAAATTTATTTTACCGCCGGCTCAAAAACATTTATCGTTCTCTAGATATTTGAGCGCTTTCTGTTATACTTATTCCCAAATTAAAGATAAACCCGTGCGGAAAATAGCCCGAATAGCGATCGACAGCCTTACAG
>DRHN01000304.1 GCA_011049595.1 Spirochaetota bacterium
AATGAATCGTTTCCTCTTTTAGTTAAACGATCATCGCTAAGATCACACTTTAATCGTTTTATCATTCTTTCTACAGAAGGTCGACGGGTCATAATGTTTTTTATCATGCTGTTGTTAGGAATGGTTAGAATTTTATTTTTGAGACGGGAGAACAAATAAAGAATGAAGAAAGGCCCGCACATATTTACCTATGGGGCGAGAAGGGACAGGGACACGGCTTTCTGGATATTCTCAAGGATAATAATAATTATTACGATCATCGCGATCCTTTTCCCGATCGTGTATATTTTTTCAGTTTCTATACGGCCCAAGGAAACGCTGAACCAGGATTACTTTGCTGTCATTCCAAAAAAGGTTACCTTGTTTAATTATCTTGACGCGCTTAACTACGCCCGGGGAAGCAGGTACATGATACCGCTGGGAACGTATGCCGCTTCAATAATGATCACTGTTATACCAATTCTTATCGTGTTTGTGCTTTTCCAGAAATGGTTCATTTCCGGGATCACAATGGGCTCAATAAAGGGGTAAACGATGAAAGCAGAAATGACTCCCCGTGAAAGGGTGGAAGCAGTACTCGATCTCCGGGTACCTGACAGGGTCCCGATAGGCGACGATTTTCCGGATCTCATCTTTTGGGGCGGGATAGACAACAACGAGCTTTTGTGCAGGGGCAGCGTGGAAGAGGTCGGGCAGGCTGTCAAAGATCTGATAAAGGACGCTGGCGGCAGCGGGAAGCTGCTTCTCGGGTCAAGCGGCCAGGTGCACCCTGCTAACCGCTTAGAAAACGTATTGGCGATGTTCGAATTTGGTAGAAAATACGGGAATTACTGACAGCTGATTACCGGGAATGATGGGTGAATTGGTGACAAAGCCGGCATAACCCTTAAAACGCCGGGTAAGCTCGGAGTTGCCGGCGCCCGTGCAAAAATGGATGCTTTTATCACTTTTCCGACCTATCTGGGATTGATCGATAAGGACGGATGTCCCAAAGCAGACCGGCACACATTGGAACAAAGGGCGTAGATTTATTACGGCAGACACTGAAAAAACTGTTTACGGAATGTCGGAAATATGAGGGAGGGTTGTGAATCAGCCCTGGTTTACAAAAATGCGATTTTAATGTCAGCTTATTCTTTCGATCTGCTTTATCAGGTCGGTAAAGATAAACTTGTGGAAAGGCACCATTATGTACCAGTACAACCTGCCGAAAAGCTGATTTGTGTGAAAATAGGGTGTTACAGTTATCTTTCTTTTCCCGCCCTCATCCTGGATCTTAAACTCGAGCCAGGCTAACCCCGGTAATTTCATTTCCGCGCGAAGTAAAACACGCCTGTTCTGCACGATATCTTCTATCCGCCAGAAATCTATTACATCGTTGATCTTTAAGCTGGTTTGGCTCCTTCTCCCGCGGGAGGAGCCGACGCCAAGAAGGATCTTGTCGATCATTCCGCGCATCCGCCACATCCAGTTCCTTGAAAACCACCCCTTTTTCCCGCCGATCCTGCAGATGGAGGTAAAAATAGACGACGCCTTTTTTTTTGTAACAATCGAATACGAGGCTGTGAATTTTGGCTCGTCCGTAAGCTCATGGAGCTTAATAGCGAGCTCGTGGGCGGGCGGGTAGGCTCCGGTCCACCTGGTGTGTACATTATCCTGTTCCTCCCGGGTCATTGCCAGAATGATTGCTTCTCTGTAGCTTAACCGCTTAAATGGCAGGATTTTTTGTATCTCATTGTTCTGACAGATTACTTCGTTTTTCAACCCTTCGAGCAGGCATTTTGTTATCGGAGCGGGTACCGGCGTGAACAGGCTGGCTAAATAGGAATAGACCCTTATGTTTGAGAATGGTATAGAGATAAAAATGTTTTTTCTGTTGAGCAGCTCGGATATGGTTTTGAGCATTATCTGGTAAGTCAGAATATCGTTTCCGCCGATATCAAAATATTTACCTGAGGTTTCAAGAGTTTCCAGAACCCCCACAAGGTATTTGATCACATCGCGGATGCCGATCGGCTGGCATTTATTTTTTGCCCAGCGCGGTATGGGAACCACGCGGAAAACTTTTATTAGATGATGGATGATCTCATAAGAAGCGCTTCCCGAGCCGATTATTATTGCCGCCCGGAGGATCGTTACGGGGACTTTCCCGCATTTTAATTCCTCCGCGACCCTGAGCCGGCTCGCCAGATGTGGCGACAGTTTTGTCCTGGTATCACCAAGCCCCCCAAGGTAAATGATCCGCTTGATCTGCTTCTCTTCAGCGGATATTCTGAAGTTGACGGCAGCCATTATATCTGTTGACGCGAACTCTTTCGGCCCTAAAAGAAGAGAATGAATTAAATAATACGCCGTGTCAACGCCATCCAGAACTTTTTTCAAGCTGTTTATTTCAAGAGCGTCGGCCACCATGACTTCGGCATCGGGCCAGAGCTCTTCATATTCGGGTGACGCCGCCCTTACCATCACCCTTACTTTGTATCCCCTGGACTGAAGCTCGAAGACCAGACGTCCGCCGATGTACCCGGTAGCCCCGGTTACCAGTATCCGACCGATGTCCCGCAACGGAGCGGAAGGCAGATCACTGCGCAAGATATCCTTATCTTCCCACGGCTCGACGGCTATTTTTTTGCTCTGCGGTTCAGGAGCCATGTCCCCCCCATCAATCCCGATTTAGAAATTAATATTTTCAAATTGATATGGCCAATAAATAGTATAATATCTATTTTCAAACCGGAAAATATATTATTGTTATTTTTACCGATTTTTATTCAACGCGTAATTCAAGAGAGTTATTACACATTGTCGTAATGAGATCAACATCTGCGATTTACATCGTTTTTCATGGAACGACGGCCCGGGTTTAAGAACGGTAGTTTTTCTTCAAGGCTGCAATATGGACTGTTTCTGGTGCCAGAACCCTGAATCTCAATCTTCCAGCAGGGAGGTATTTTATTATGAAGAAAAATGCCTCAATTACGGAAATGGTCAGGGGGTATAAAAGTGTGAAAAAAATCGAACTATTGCCGTTCCACAATATTGGCAGGTCAAAGTATCGGGCCCTGCAGAGAGAATACAGGGCCGGTGATCTCCCCATCCCAGGCCCGGAAAAAATAGCTGTTTTAAAAAGATCGATCAGTTTGGTTTGACATAATACTCCCGGTACTTGTATAATTAGTTCTTGGAGAACAATTAGTATTATTAATTTAAA
>DRHN01000305.1 GCA_011049595.1 Spirochaetota bacterium
AGATGTGTATAAGAGACAGGTGATATGCGGGCTTGTGAACAGCAGGCTTGTGGATAAGGACACGGGGATGAGTCTGCACACAACGGCGATAAAGAGGGGTTTGAGGGTAGGGGCGCAGCTGTTTGCTGCGAAGATGGAGCACCACATAGAGATACTGGGGCAGAAGGAGGTGCACATAGTGGCGGAGAGCCCGATAGGGTTCAAGAGGTGGATGATAGAGTATGATCTCGAGAACAGGGAGGACCAGTACCCCGGGTTGAGGCATGAGCTTGGGGGTGTGCCGACGTACACTTTGACGACTGATCTGTACAATGCGGTGCGTGACCAGAAGGTAACCGGGACAAGGCCTGTGGATCCCGCGCTGCTTGCGGCGGCTGACAAGCTGAAGATGCCTGAGGAGTACCCGCAGATACCGGGGTACAAAAGGGGGAAGTGAGATGAGAGAAGTAGCGATAGTAGGGATAGGGCACACGGTGTTTGGGAATTTGAGTGAATTTGATCTGGTGGACGTGATGGGGTTTGCCTCGTGCAACGCGCTGGAGGATGCGGGGATATTGAAGGAGAGGAAGCTGATAGAGCAGGTATTTGTGGCTAACGTGGGAGGGGGAATAATCAACCGCCAGACCGGGATAGCGTCGTCGCTGGTGAGCAGGATAGACCTTGAGCCTGCGATGGCGGAGTTGGTGGAGAATGGGCCTGCGAGCGGGTCGAGCGCGATCAAGGCCGGGTACACGGCTATAGCGAGCGGGATGGTGGACGTGGTGATGGTCACCGGCGGTGAGCTGATGAGGGCGGTAACAGGGTGGAAGGGGACGGATTTTGTTGCTATGCTGTCGCATCCTGAGGCGGAGTACAACTACGGTTTGACGCTTCCGGCGTTTGCGGGGATGTTCACGAGGCTGTACATGGAGAAGTACGGGTTGACGGAGAGGGACCTTGCGCTGGTGGCTGTAAAGGACCATGAGAACGGGTCGAGGAACCCGTTTGCGCACGTGGAGATACCCTGTACGATTGAGGCGATACACGATGGGGAGAACGCGCATGTGGTGAACCCGTATGTGGCGGAGCCGATAAGGTTGTACGGTACGTGTCCTGTATCTGACGGGGCGGCTACGGTGATACTGTGTGCTGAGGATTCGCCGAAGATGAAACATTTTAAAAAGAAAGAGCCGGTGATGATAAGCGGTATAGGGGCGGCTACGGACACGCACTGTGTGCACAACAGGAAGGACCCTTTAGAGCTTACCGCGGTGAAACTGAGTGCCAAGAGGGCGTTCGGGATGGCAGGGTTGACACCTGAGGATATATCCTTTGCGGAGCTGCACGATGCGTTTGTGATACTGGAGTTTGCGATAAGTGAAGAGGTGGGATTTTTTGAGAGGGGCAAATCGAGAGAGGCGGTAATAGAGGGAGTGACGAAGATAGACGGGAGGCTTCCGCTGAACACGTCCGGCGGTTTGAAGTCGAAAGGGCACCCGCTGGGGGCCACCGGGGTGTCCCAGGTGTTTGAGCTTGTGAAGCAGCTTCGCGGGGAAGCGGAAGAGGGCCGGCAGGTAAAGGACCCGAAGCACGGGATGGCTGTAAACTTTGGAGGGTTCGGAAACAATGTGGTAACGACGATCTGTTCAAAGAAGTAAGACAAAGAGGAGCAAGACATGGTAGATTTCAGTATATACGATATAAAAGAGCCTGAGGTGTACGCGTATAAATGCCCTGACTGCGGAACTATTTACTACCCTGCGCCTATGGTGTGCAGCAAGTGCAGCTGCCGGAGGGACCCGTCCGGGGTAATATTTTCGTCATGGGAGCAGGTGGCTATGGGGGGCAAGTGCAGGCTGCTGACATGGACGAGGGTGTACAACCTGCCTGAAGGGTTTGATGTGAAGTACCTGCTGTTCGGGATAGTGGAGTTTGAGAACGGGCTGAGGGCGAGCGGACGGCTGCTTGTGGACGAGCCTGAGACAGGGATGGAGCTTGAAGCGAAGGTGGGGGTCATAAAGGAGATAGTGGGAGAGGATGTCCACGGTTTTATGTTCCACGCTCCGGAATAAAGCCTGTGGTTTTATGATCTTATCATTCTTTGGGACTCCCCGTTTGAGGCGGGTTCTGGTATCGTATATTTCCTATTTTTGGGTTATGGGTTCTTCCCTTCGCTGTCAATATTTGAATACTTTAATTTTTAAGCGTAATCCCGCGTGTTGCCAGTATGAGGATGAAACAGTTCAAAACAAGAACAGCGGTTACGAGAGAAAAGAGGAGAAAAACAGCTGCTAAAGAGTAATGCGTCTGGAAAAAACCTACCGGGTAGATCACAAAAGAACTGACACCGAACCCAAGTGTGAATTTAATCGCGTAGCCTGTGTTTCTCCATTTTGAGGGCGTAAATTTCGCGATTATGCTGTTTTCTATCGGCTGCATCCCGATCGTAAGCATGATAAAAAACATGGATACAATGAGAAGCGGAATGTTTCTGAAAAAATACATCATGAAAAGAAAAGGAAGCGCGCAGGCGAAAAATAAAAAATATGAGTAGCGCAGATCATATTTGTCGGCTATTTTCCCTCCGACGATCTGTCCGGCAATACTGACAACATACACCAGAGATGTCAGGATGGTTGCAGAAAGGGTTTTTGTGCCTTCCAGTTTGATAAAGGAAATTGATTTCACCAGGTTGTATAAAACAGGCGCTCTCTGTTCAAAATATGTCGGTAATATAAGCGTCTGACCACGGTATACAAAACCTGCGAGGAGGAAAGAAATGCAGAGTATCAGGAAATAACCGAGTTTTGTGTATTTTTTTTCCTCCAGGTCTGAAAAATTATTGTCCTTTTTTATATATTTGATTTCAAAATTGATTATGTTGATAAACAGACCGAATAAGACCGAGACAACGCTCAGTAAAAGATAAACATATCTCCACCCGAATAGGTAGGTGATAAGGCCGGCCAAAAAAGGAGCGGAAGCTATACCTATGCTGCCGAAAGCTCCGTTTATTCCGAGCGCAAGCCCTCTGTTTTTAATGGTTTTTGAAATCAGACCCATAGCAACTGGGTGATATATGCTCAGAAAAATACCGAGCGCCGTAAGTGAAATAAGAAGTTGTGCCCGCGACCCTGATAAATAGACGAAAATTCCTGATATCCCGATCCCCAGATAATAGACGGTCAAAGACAGCCTGGGGGAAATAATATCCGAAAGAAATCCCGACGGGAGTGACCCAAGCCCGTAAAATAGAAACATAAGAAAGCTTATTTTTAAAACCTCTTCAAAGGGGAGGCTCAGCTCAGCGGACAGCGGTGCAACCAGGGAGGGAAATATTAGTATAAAGGTGTGAGCAAAAAAATGCCCGGCATTGGTAAAGAAGAGAATTCTTTGTTCATTTTTTGAGAAAGATCTCATTTTTTAATTTTATTTTCCAGGAAAGAAGCCGGGTTGAAATTCTGCTGACAATAGCGGGTCCCATAACAATTAATGTTTTTCTCACAGGTGCAGCATTTAGATTGCCTGGTTACGGGTGGTTTTTTAATTTTTATTTTTGGGTTTACATTATTTTCAGCAGAAACGTTTTTTTCACATTTATTTAGTGCAATATTAAGTTCTGTCATAGGTCACATTCTATTTATTTAAGCTATTTAGCGAAGAATAATTTACCTCAACCCAAAAGTCAATTATTATACTAATCGTATACGGCAGATTATATTATTTTATTGACAGAGATAGCTATTTTACGCTAATTTTATAAAAGCCGGGAACATTTGGCTTTTTGATAGATTAAATTTAATTTTATACCAGTAAGGTAGAGCAATGGCCAGAGGAAAACCTGAGTTCGATATTGAAGCCTGTACAGGCTGTAATAAATGTGTAGATGTGTGCCCGCAGAATATCCTGATGCTGTCGGACAAATATAATAAGCAGAAAAAACACTTTGCCGAATGTTTTGATGAAGGCAGATGTACCGCGTGCAGTGAGTGCTCGGGTATTTGCCCGGAATACGCCATTAGAATATGGAGTTTTTCAATTACAGCAGGTGGTTAAAGTCTGTCCGGTCAAAATAATCACCCGTTTTATGCAGTCTGAGCACAAGCAACTTGTAAGTTTAAAGAAGGGGTCATTGATTCGCCAGCTTTAGATTCAAACATTTTCAATGGAGTGCTGGTCTGGGAATTGCCCCTTTGATTTGATTTTCTGTATCCTTTCCCTATTCGGACCCAAGGAAAGAAGATGAAACACATTACAGTCAATACTTACCGGAAGGACAAATACTACCCTCGCGTAGTGAGGGCGGTTGGAAAAATGTTGGCCCGTGCAGATGTTGTTGCCATCTCAGATATCTTTATCGAGATGGGCAATCTTTCCAAAAAAAATTATGAAACGTGGCGTAAAGGGCAAGTTCCTTATCTTGAACGAGTATTTGAAGGCAGTCTTTCAAAAGCCAACCGAATTCTTCGCATTATCGGCTTTCATACTCATGACCTTAACATGGTGCCGCGGCAGACGGCATACCATCAGTGGGGGAATGGGAAAAATCGAATACTGAGATTCTCCAAATCGGGTGATCTGAATCTGGAAAAGGCCTATTCCCGGCATTATATTTGGAACCAATCACAAGAAAAGAAATTGAAAGTTATCAATGAAGCCGTTGCCCGAACAAGGTTTTCGTATCTTATAAATGAGTTTGGTGGTATCCATGGTTTACGCGATAAAAATGCTCTTGAATCCTCAGTAATGCGTCCACAAACTGGATATTATAAAGATATTTTTAAAGAAGCTGTTGCTCTAATGGAAAGTCTTGCCAATAACCATCCTTTTATTGACGGTAATAAACGTATTGCTTTTTTTGCCACTGATATTTTTTTTACGACTAAACGGTTATTATATTGAATGCGAAAATGAAACAGCATATCAATATTTTATGGAATTGTTTAAAGAGAAGAAATTTAATTTTGAGAATATGTTAAATTGGCTTGAAAATCACACTGGGAAAATAAAATAAATTGGGCTGCTAACAAATCGCTGCTCGTGCCAAGATAAATCCGAAGCCTTGGGAGTCCCGTTTCGGAAGGCAGCTGTCCTGGGTGAGGGTGCGATATGGTGATTATTCAGGATACCGCCGGGATCTGAGAGCGGAGCATGTATCTAGCGGGTAGCTCGGGAACTTGGGAGATCCAACTGTTTCTTTGTAGGAAATTCCGGTTCCCTCACTTATTTAATAACAAAGTGGCAGTTATATGTCAATAGATAAAACTTATGAAACAGTAAAATCTTGTTTGTGTTTGTTTTTCATTCTCCCTTCCCTTCTTTCTCTATGGCATGGTTCGCATATATCTTTCTGACCGATCTTCCTCCTTTGAGCTCGATACGAAGGGAACTGTAAATTATCCGGTCGCAAATAGCATCTGCGATTGTAAGATCCCCATTGATAAGTGTGTATGCAGTGATCTCAGGAACATGGCTGAGAGGACAATTTGAAGGTATATTATCACTTTCAATTCCGCTTACAAACCCATCCACAAGAGTATTTGTATCTGCAATACTATCTTCTAACCGGCGTGCTCTTCTCTTCAACACAGCCTGAATCCCGTGCTTTTGCAATCTCTTTCTGATGATGTTATTTCCATCCCCGAAAAGATCCTTGCCCACTGACTTTAAGAAATGGTAATAACAAATGAATGCTGCCACATTTTTAAACACCTTCTTTATTGCCAACGCTATTCCATTGCCCATGTCACTCACTACGGCCAAAGGAACACCATAGGCCTTCTTAATTCTCCAAGGAAAGGAATTAAATCATCAGAGTTCTCTGAGGGTAGTTACGTCATCAGACCTTGTTGGAAAGCTGATATTACGTTTAATAAAATACGTTCTTATGGCCGGGATTCGTAAGGAGTAAATCTAAATATACATTATTTTAAAAAGTTAAAAGAATCCAAAAATCGTAATATGGTAATTTTACTATCCTCATACAAAAAAAATCCAAAGGCCGAAGAAAAAATACGACTCTTCAATCTATTCGACGATATCTTTCCCACTAAAACCGGATATGATGATTTAGACTACCGTATACAATTGACCAAAAAGAAAAAAGATTCCCTCCTGGTAGTTCTTGACTATCCCGATCCCCCCCTTCATAATAACCCCGCAGAATTGGCCATAAGAATGTATGTTATTAAACGGAAAATCAACTTCGGAACAAGTCTGATGATGGAACAAAAAGTTGGGAAACCTTCTTTACCATCATGGATACCTGCTTTAAGCCTGGTATCAATTTCAGGAATTATCTTTACGATAGAATATCTAATTAAAACAAAATGCTGTCCCTCTCATCTTTTATTCTAAATCCTCCATGAATATATTTGTAGTAATAAGAGAAATATTGTATAATTTCATTGTTACCATTATCTATGTATTTTTGACTACTAATAGATTTCCACAAGTTATTGAGCAATTACAGAGATCCGGTAAAAAAAAGGACTGTTGAGGACATCAAAAAAAGAGCGGAAAGATTGGTGAACGTTGCTATGAAATTGTTTTATCTGGAAGGCGAACTATAGATGATAGCGTGTCTTTCTCAGATAAGAAATACTGGATCCCCCTCGGTGTACAATACCAAACGGGGGGCCCTGTTAGAGGAAACATATACGCTGTTTAGAGCCCTGGCAAACGGCTTGAAGCAGGAGGATGCGCGGAAGGCGTTCCTGGCTGGCGAAATAATTCAAAAAGGGACCTATCGAACAAGAGAGAGCTTTTGGGCCACCATCTATCATCGATACCTGTCTGTATGTCCCGAATGGATTATACCGGCATTGTGCGAAGCAAGTAAACATGGTCAAAATTCAACAGAATTCCTATCACTTAC
>DRHN01000306.1 GCA_011049595.1 Spirochaetota bacterium
ATTTAAAACCTGAAATAATATTTATTGATGAATCCTTTGAAGAAAAAAACAACCAGATAAATATCAGCAGGCTGAAGGAATCCGAGGACATAGGTGAGGCTTTTATTATTTTTACATCCACCAACAACTCCTTCTCTCAAATAGCGTACAACAAAGGGGCAGACGCGTTTTTGCCTGTCCCTTTTTCAAAGGCAAAATTCGATTCGATAATACGCCAGATCTCAGGCAAGCCGAAACAGATCATGATCGCGAGCGGTTCGCCGGATGTCATATCAGATCTGAAGGCCGCATTAAAATCCACCGGTTTTTCCCTTTTATCGGCACGCAGCGGAGAGGAATGCATAACGGAAACCCACAGGTTATTTCCGGATATGATCCTGTGCGATTATACCCTTGATGACATACCAGGTCTTGAGCTTTGCAGGAGTTGTTGGTGGATGTAAAAATAATAAAAGCCTCACCTATGTCCTCGGATTCCTTCAGCCTGCTGATATTTATCTGGTTGTTTTTTTCTTCAAAGGATTCATCAATAAATATTATTTCAGGTTTTAAATTTTTCAGTTCTTTTAAAAATTCCGATGTACTTTCAAAAATCACTGTCTGCATGTCAGATTTGACACAGGCTGTTTCAATCAGCCTCGTTACAACAGAAGACCGGGAAGCAATAAATACACTCATTTTTTTACCCTGTAATATATAGTCGTCCTTCCTGCATGCCGGGTTTCAAAATCACTCGATATATTATAAAGATTCTCGGAAGCTCCGAGGATAAGCACGCCCCCCGGGTTCAGCAGGTCTGAAATTTGGTCAATTATCTTTCGTTTGAGTTTGGCGGAAAAATAGATGATAACATTACGGCAGAAAATAATGTCAAAATTATCCAGTTTGCCGGAAAAGGTCTCAGCCAGGTTTAATTTCTGGAATTTTATAATGTTTTTTAATTTATCGTCTACAAGCCAGCACATATCGTTTTTTCTAAAGTATTTTTCCTTCATGTTATCAGATAAGCCTTTTTTCAGTTCATTTTCTGTATACATTCCTTTTTCAGCTTTTTCCAATATTTTTTCGGATATGTCAGTCGCCAGAATCGATATTCTATCGATTGAACATATTGTCTTTTTTTCCAGCCATTCCATAAGTGTCATGGCTACGCTGTACGGCTCCTGTCCGCTGCTGCAGCCTGCGGACCATATCCGGAGCCCGGCGGGGCCGTAAAAAGATCGTTTTTTTATTTTTTCAACCAGATTAGGGATAATCGTGCTGAAAAGGGTTTTAAATGGATGATCGTCCCTGAAAAATGATGTCTCATTTGTGGTCATAAACTCGATCAGCAATTCTGTCAATCTACCATCATCGACCTGTAAACGCGAGTGCAGCTCTCTGAAGGTGGGAATGTTCTCCTGTGCCAGAAGGTCGCTCAGGCGTGTCTTGAATAAATATTTTTTTTCCGCGGGAATTTCAATACCGCATCTGTCGTACAGGATATTTTTCATCAACAGGTATTCTTCATGGTCCAGTTCGATCAGTCCTGATGCAGTAGATGTTTTACAGTCTATTTTTTTACCCCTGTGATTTCTATCAATCGTTCCGGAATATTATTTAAGGGCAGGACCTCATCTACTATACCCGCTTTGACAGCAGCTTCCGGCATGCCCCACACAACAGAGCTCTCTTCATCCTGTGCTATTGTCATTGACCCTGATTGCTTGATCAAACCCATCCCTTTTGCTCCGTCTATACCCATTCCTGTCAGGATTACCGCGATCGCGCTCTCTTTAAAGGTTTCCGAAACACTTCTAAAGAGCGCGTCCACTGAAGGCCTGCACCCGTGTTCCGGAGGGTCGTCGTTGTGCTGAAGAAAATACTGGCCGCCGGCGCCTTTCTTTACCGTCATATGCTGCCCTCCCCGGGCTAAAAAGACATAACCGGGCTTCAGCACGTCCCCCTCCACAGATTCTTTTACGGTTAGATTTGATTTTTTATTCAAATCAGACGCCATCGATGCTGTGAAGTGTACTGGCATATGCAGAACAATGAGGACCGGGAGTGGGAATGAAGGCGGAATTAAAGGAATAATCCTGGTCAAAGCTTCGGGCCCCCCGGTTGATACCCCGATCGTCACAACTTTGTATCCGGTGGATAGCTGCTGTTTTGGTTTAATTATTTCCGGCCCGGATACCGATTCAATTCTCATTTCCGGTTGTTTTCTGTCAGCAATTTTAGATTCGCCGGAAACCATTTTTGCTATCCGGGAGTACATTTTAATAGTGTATGTCCTGATCTTTGGCAGCAGCTTTCGTTTCAGGCTTTCAATCAGCTGCTCTTCGGGGGCATCCTGGAGTTTTTCAATAAAATCAAAAGCCCCATTTTCAAGCGTGGCAATTGTCCTTTGGACCATTTTCTGGTCCGGGGCGCCGTTCAATGTTAAAATTATGCCTAACTGTTCGAGCTCGTTCAGGCTTTCAACAACGAACTCGGCAGGATCATAATCCTCAATACCGGCGTCGAGAAGGACAATATCCGGTTTTAACGCCAGGGCTTTTGTTAAGCCGCTTTTACCATCGATAGCGGTGCCTGTAACTTCGATATCCGGAGAATCCTCCAAAGCCTTTTTTATAATGTCACAGTCCGACCGAGACCTGTCGATTATCAGGATATTTGTGACATTTTTTTTTCTTGATGTTGAAGTATCAGCTGTCATATTACATGTCCTCAGTGAAACTGTTCAATTTTCCAACCATGTCTGATATTTTATCGACAGAAACATTCATTTCATCCATGTCTTCATTGCAGACACTCACCGCTGAACTTGCGTGATTGATGTACCTGTGGGCTTCAGTTATAAGAACGCTGGCTTCAGTGATATTTTTGGACAGGTCTCTCACGCTTGTCGCGGCTTCCGAGACATTACTGGCTACATCATTCGCGCCGGCCGCTATTTCATTTATTCCGTTAGAAACAAGGTTCGCCCCTGCTGCCGATTCATTTATGTTTTTTGAAATGTTGTTTATACCGAGTGTTGCCTCGGAAACGTTTTTGGCGATTTCTTCTGTCGCCCTTGTCTGCTGCTCTACCATGTCCGTTATCTGGCCCTGGGATTCATTGATATTCGTGACTATGCCGGTTATCTGTTTGATTTCGGTGACGGCGTTTCCGGTGCTGAGCTGTATGCTTTCAATTTTTGCGGTTATGTCCTCTGTGGCCACGGCAGTCTGCCTCGCAAGCTCTTTGACCTCATTTGCCACAACCGCGAAACCTTTCCCAGCTTCCCCCGCGCTTGCAGCTTCAATTGCCGCGTTGAGGGCAAGAAGGTTTGTCTGCTGGGCAATTACCTGGATCACTCCTATCACTTTTCCTATTTCCTCAGCACTTTTTCCTAAAGCGACCATTGATTCAGTTGTGGTTTCCGCCTTGTTGACAGCGTCGTTCGCGACAGTGCCCGCATTCCTGGCATTTGAGGTTATGCTGTGAACCGAATCGGACAGATCTTTTATCGCGTTTTCAATTGATATAAAATTTGTTGACAGCTGTTCTGCGGTAGTTGCAACAGCAGTTGTGTTGGTGCTCATCTCTTCGGCAGAGGTCGCCGTACTGTTTATGTTCGTAGAAATTTCCTCGGCAGCAGTCGCAACCGCGGAGATATTAGTGGCCATTTCTTCCGATGTATTGGCCAGTGAATGAACGTTTTCGTTGAGGATGTCAACGATCTGAGACGCGTTTTCCGATTCTTTTGCACTTTCATTTATCTTTCCCGTCAGCTTCAGGGAAATTTTCATCTGGTTGACATCCTCCGTGGAGATTTCAGCCAACCCTTTCCTGATGTTTAACAGCTTTTCTTTTTCACTATTTGAGATTTTCCTGGAAATAAAATAAGCGATCAGCCCTGTAACCAGGACATAGACTGCACCTCCGGATGCCGTGTATAAAAGCATATCAAATGTACCTGTTAGCCACAAATATAAAATTGAAGCCAAAAAGGGAACACAGGTTGCGCTCAAAACCAGGGCAATCATGGATTTCGTTTTTTTTTCTTTTTTAACCACGGGTTTCTTCATTATTAAAACTCCTGTTTAATCCATTTATAATATATTTAAATTTTATTCCGATCTTTCCATGTCAAGAAAAAAAAGTTTATTGGGATCTAATATGATCAGCAGGGTCTCTTTCAATTTGACGATACCGCTGATAAATTGAGAGTCTGCTTTTTCAATTTTCTGTGTTGGGTTTTCGATATTATCTGTCGAGACTGTAACCACATCGCCTATCATATCTGCCAGAAACCCGACAGGTTTGTCCCCGAACCGTATGTCGAAACAGTAAAGTTTTTCATCCAGGTAAAATGTTACGTACTGCATAAGCCTTGCCAAAATGTTCACTCCGGTTTACTATCTTTTTTATTGATATATGATATCTGTTTTAAGGAATCCATCATACCTTCTTTGTTGTGTTTTGAAATCAGGTTATCAAATCCGGCCTCTTTCGCAACCCGGATACCCTCTTCTTCATCATAAACTGCCGAGAGGGCGATCATGGGTATGGTTCTGTATTTTTCTATGCTCCTGACATATTTCGCGAACTCAAACCCGTTCATGACAGGCATTTCAATATCCGACATGATGAAATCGAAATCGTCCCTTTCCAGTGCTTTTATTCCCTCTCTTCCGTTGCTGACCGCAACAACTTCAATGCCGGTCCCTGTAAGAAATGATTTGATCAATGATGAATAAAATTGAGTGTCCTCCAATAACAGGACCTTTTTTATAGTACCAATTGAATCTTTATCACTTAAAAACCACCCCGGTTCGATTATCTCGACCAATCTGAAAACATCCAGGATAAGTGTCAGTTTACCGTTGATAACTTCAACCCCGATGATACCCGGCTTCGAAACTGTTGTGGTATCGATCTTGCTTTTTATCATGGTTGTGTCTACGATTTGAGAGACAAGGATACCAATCGGCTTGTTAGCTTTAATAATTATTACGTATAGATCCTCGTCATAGTTTCCTCTTATTGATTCTATGCAGTTTTCAAGCCGGACCAGGGGAGCAATGTCACCCTTAAGGTGAAGGTATTCCCTCTCCTTTGCGATCATGATATCGCCCGGTTTTATCTGTTCAATGTGAGCAATAAGGAAAAGAGGTATCGCGAAGACCTCCTTGCTTCCAATGTTGAAACTTATTACAGACTGCTGGTCCTCGAATTCGGTCCTTTTTATGGTTTTTCTTTCTTCAATCTGAGTCATCTTGAACTTTCCAAGCTCCGCCAGGTTTCCGATATCCAGGATCATGGCTATCCGGCCGTCTCCGAGCACGGTAGTCCCGGAGTAGATCCTGCATTTTTTCAGCTGCTCGTGCAGGGGTTTTACCACGATCTCTTCGGCATCAATAATTGTATCAACAACCAACCCGTATTGTGTGTTGCCCAGGTGCAGGATGAGAATATACAGCATGTTCGCGGGTGAAACACGGCGCCCGAATTTTTCATTCTGTTTCCGGAGATTGCTCATATAGTCGACATCTCCCCGTGATTCCCGCCTGTCAAGCTCATTTCTACGCCTGTCCGGTTCATACTGATTTGTTTTTGGGTCAAAATAGGTTTTATTAAGCCCCATGATCATTGAAAGCCTGATTATCGGGACCAGTTTTTCCCGCAATGTGAAAACTTCCTGTTCGTTGATCTTTTTAACTTTCTGGTATACCTCTTCGCCGAACAGGCTGACCACCTCCGCTATGTTGAACTGGGGCACCGCGTAGCAAAGTCGCTCAACAGAAACAATAAGCGCGGGTATTATAGCCAGGGTTAGGGGAAGCCTGATTTCAATGCTTGTACCCTTCCCGACAGCGGAGCTGACATCAATGACACCGCCCAGTTTTTTGAAATTTGTCCTGACCACATCCATCCCCACACCGCGCCCGGATACATCGGTCACACTGCTCGCGGTAGAAAAACCCGGCTCGAAGATGAGATTGAAAGCTTCCTCGTCGCTCATAGAATCAGCCAGGTTCTGTTCCAGGATACCCTTCTGGACCGCGGCTGCTTTCAGTTTTTGAGGATCCATTCCTTTCCCGTCATCCCGGACGCTGATGTTTACGTACCCGGCCTGATGATAGGCACTCAGCACAACGGTCCCGGTTTTTGATTTGTTCTGCTCTTCTCTTTCTCCGGGCAGCTCGATACCGTGGTCAACCGCGTTTCTGACCAGATGGGTCAGAGGATCTCCTATTGTCTCGATTATATTCTTGTCCAGTTCGACATCCTTTCCCTTTATCTGAAAATCGATATCCTTATTCAGTTTTTTGCATAGGTCACGAACCAACCTTGTAAACTTTGAAAAGACGATGTCGAGAGGCTGCATCCTGGTCTGCATTACACCTGCCTGGAGCCCGGAAGTAACCACGTTGAGCTTTTTTGAGATCACCCTGAGCTGCTCGAGGTTACCAGCCTCCACAGCCTGTGCATTTTGATTGCGCACAAGCACCAGCTCGCCTGCAAGGTTCATTAATTTATCCAGCAGGGAAAGCGAAATTCTTATTGTTGAGCCGGCTGATTGCTGTGGGGCCCTGGGGTCTGGCGCCGGCCTGGCTTTAAGATCGGGTTTAGTCTTCAGCTGTTTTCCGGATAGAGTTTTTTTAATAACCTCTTTTGTTGTTATGACCTCTTTTTTTATTTTCTCCGTTGTTACTCTGCTCAAAGATATTTCTTTGCTCTCTTCAGAGGATAAGAGATCTTCTGATTTGTGCTCCGGTTCAGGAGGCGCGGCCTCAACAGCCGGGCGCGGAGAGATCTGCCTGATCGAAATCGGGGATATATCAAGGCCCGCCATCAGCATATCCTTGTCTTCTATGACTGTTGAAAAGTCGAAATTGTATATCAGTTTGTCATCAGGGTTGTTTATCAGACTTTCGGTCGATATGGGATTAAAAGATGCGTTTGTAACTTTACCAAGGATATTGAAATTGTGAAACAGGTCGGCAGGCAGCCGGTTTTTAAGGTCACATTCTGAGATCAGGTCAATGGTGCAGTTATACACATAGTTTTCCTCTTTTTTTGTGACAGAACTACTTTCTGAAATAGTTATTGAACTGACTTTCCCGGCCCCGTCCGTGTTAATTTCCCCGGATCTTATTTCTGCATCACCTGGACCCGGCACTGACTTATGTTCTGCAACTATTGGGCTGGCCATTAGCTGTTTTATGGCATCCAGCTCGTCTGTTATGTCGATCTCGTTTTCTTTATCTATATTATTCAGCAGCAGTTTTAGTTTATCTATACCGTTTAGAAGGGACTCGGTTATATTTTCATTGGGTATTAGATTACCGTCCCTGATCTTTCCGACAACATTTTCCAGAGCGTGTGACAGTTCGGTTATGTTGGTAAACTCCAGAAACCCGCTCCCGCCTTTTACGGAATGTATGGCCCTGAACAGGTGGTTAATGGTATCGGGGCTAAAATTTGCCCCATCTTTTTCAATTTCCAGGACATCATCTTCAACATTTGCCAGATGGTCCCCGGCCTCCTGAATAAACTCTTCTTTTAAATCACTCATTTCATTCATAATTTGTAATGCGCATCATAATTCTCGTTTAAAAGCTGGTTCAATAAATTACTGCATTCCGGGATATGTTGATTGGAAATATTTTTTATAAAAGTGACAAAAACAGCCTTTCGCTTTCTATTGTTTTTTTTTAGACGGTAATTACACGTTACTATGTCTATCATTTCATTGTCCGGATAAAGAAATGACCCATTTCCTTTATTTCATCTCAATCATATTATAACACTTATGAAAATCCTTTTTCAAATTTTTTTGGTCCGGACCCTCCGTTTAAACACGGTACTCTTGATTTTTAAGGTAATATTGGTTTATAATTTTACATATTTGTTTTATTTTAGTAATCGAAGGTTTTTTTTAAAAACATAAAACTCCTGACGTAATTAAAAAAACGTAATTTAAAAAATGAAGATTAAAGAGTACAATAAGATCTGGTGGTTTTTAACCTCTTTCCTGTGCCTGGAAACCCTCATCATTTTTCTGCTGGAAACCTTTGTCAGTATGCCTTTTGTATTAAGCGTGCTGTCAGGGACTTTTTTTGTCATAGCGGTTTTCTGGCTGATAGTCAGAAAATACATAGTCCGTGTTTTTCTCGATGAAGACACTGTAAAAGGAACAAATGACCGGTCCGATATAGATTTAAAACATGTTAACACCAAATTGCAAAGTGTGACACGGATGATGCGCAAACAGATCTACGACCTGCACAACCTGTTTGAGGTTTCTATCAATCTGACTTCGATACTGGAGCCTCAGAAATTGTTAAGATCATCGATCCTGCCGCTTATAGGTCAGCTGAGGACGAATCAGGCGATGATTTTTATTATAACAAAGAAGGACCCTCGCCGTATTTCTCCGGTTTACATGAAAGGTTTTGCGAAGGAGGGTTGGGATGACTTTTCCATATCTCTTGAAGATCCGCTTCTAAAGAAATTCCACATGAAAATGGTGCCCATAAATCTGATCGATGTAAATGAGAATTTACTCAACGAAAACTGGAAAAAATTAATAGAAGACGGCATGACGTTGATAGCGCCGATAATTCACAGACGAGAAATCAAAGGTATCGTCGGGCTCGGCCAGAAAATGGACCAGGAGTATTTTTCGCAGTCTGAAAAAGAAATATTCGGTCTTTTGACTCACTTTATTTCGGTTGCTTTTTCAAATTCCATTTTGTATCAAAAAGTGGAGTTCAGCGCGATTACCGATGAGCTGACAGGGCTGTATAATTACAGGTATTTTAAAAGACGTCTTTATCATGAAATAAACAGAGCTAAGAGATACGGTCATGCGCTGTCGCTGATACTGCTGGACGTGGATAATTTTAAAAATTATAATGACAAACTGGGGCACCCGGCGGGAGACAGGGCATTGAAAAAAGTTGCGGAATTGATAAAAACGTCGACAAGAAAATCCGATATAGCGGTAAGATACGGGGGTGAAGAGTTCTGTATTATCTTACCTATGGAGGATATTCAGGCAGCTAAACAGTTTGGTGAACGGCTCCGTAAAAAGATCGAGACCTATGAGTTTTATAAAAGGGAGGTACAACCTGCCGGTAAAGTCACCGTCAGTCTGGGAGCAGCTTCATTTCCTGAGGACACCGGCTTAATGCAGGATTTGATAGATAAAGCGGATGCCGCACTGTATCATGCGAAACATCTCGGAAGGAACATGATCTGTCTTTATTATGAAAAAGTAATGGATGGGGAAAAGAATAGTTAATACCCCCTAATGCGGACAAGCCGCCCCGGGCAGCTTTTAAGCTCAGCGTTTCACAACGGCTTGAGGGAGTGGGGCAAAATTATCGATTACCCTGGTAATAACAGCGAGCAGCTTTATGATCTTTTTCAGCATATAATCGGCAGTATTATCATTTATTTCAGGACCCGCGGGCATGCCCTGCAGGGCTGTTATTGTGCGCTTTACTGATCTGTTTTTCAGGGTATGATCAATTATTTTAGCCAGCAGAACAGCATCTGTTTTGATGTCCTGCCTGGTATTAAGGATTTTTTTTATAACATCGATTATTTGATCTTCTGAGTAGTTTTTCGGGCTCATCATTTTATAAATATAATACGATATTTTAACAAACAGTATATCACGCTTTGTATAAAAATCTTTATTGATGCAGTTTAATTGTCAGGGAGAAATGAATGTGAAATGAATATAATTGATGTGGTGATAATTGTTTTCGTACTGATATTTTGTGTAAAAGGCTATATAAAAGGCTTTATAAACGAAATATTTACTCTTATTATTATTGTGCTGGGGCTCACAGGGTCTTTTCTTTTTTATAAACCCCTCAGCTCTTCAGTTTTTACATTTATAGAGAATAGATCTTTATCCTTTATCGTGTCTTTTCTTTCCATATTTGCTTTTATAACTGTTGTGCTGATCATAATAAGAAATGCTATTACGAATATGGTAGATAGTTTCCAGCTTACAAATTTTGATTATCTGCTTGGTTTACTGGTTGGATTAACAAAAGGAACTGTCCTTATCGGCGCCATTTTAATATTTTTAAAAAACCATCCTGTAATGAATTTAGACATCGTTATAAACGGATCTTTAATTTTTCCCTTCCTGGAAAGTATCTTTTTTACCGGCCTTTCAAAGTTTCCGGAAAATCTGGAACTGTTTATATATAGAGTGCTGGATGCTCAATGAGTCGAAAAATATTTCCAATTAAAACTTTTTTATTTATCAGCACGTTTTTTCTGGTGTTCAAAATATGCTTCCCTTCTTCGGTTAAAAAAGAAGAATGCGACTTTGTGGAACTGTTTAAAGCGGAAAAGTATAAAGATATCATAGAATTATCCGGTAATACAAAGGTTAAAAATGAATGTGAAAAGCTGCTGCTGGCAAAATCGTTTGAAAGACTTGGTTTTTATTCACGCTCGAATAAACTTTTCAGGGAACTATATAACCAGAACACAAAGTACCGGGATTACGCCGCTTATTTTATAGCTGAAAATTTTGAAAAACATGAATATTACGCAAATGCTTCGCGTTGGTACAGAAATATCCTTCTTGATTCCATTACAATTAATGATCCTTCTAAAACATCTCCGGACAGAACCATGATCGTCATTTCAGCAATGGAGAGGTTGGGCCTTCTGGCATTGAAGGACAGGACCCTGCTCCCGCAAATATTGCGAACTTTAAAAAAGGTTGAAAGAAGTAATCCGCGGGCGAGCTATTATATCGGATTGGTGTATTATAAAATCGGCAATATGGAAAGTACCGCAGATTATTTTATAAAGATTATCAATAATGAGCAATCTATTTATTTGAAAGATGTACTGGAGCGTGTTGCGGGCAATTTCAGGCTGATAGAAATACTCAGCGACAGAGGTATCGATAAAACCTATCTGATCTATCTCTGCATCTCGAACAAAATGTATGACAGTGCATTGCTTATCTCTTACCTGCTTCCATACAATTCATACACGGCTAATTTGAGGGCATACTGTTTTTTTAAGAACGGGGATTATGAGTCGGCGGTCGTTATGTATGAAGAATATTACACGAATTTCAAAGATATTGAAGCTCTTGTGCAAATTGCCTATTCATATTTTTATATTGGAAAAAAACAGGATGCTGATTCATACATGCAAAAGTACCTCGAGATAAAGGGGGGTCAGGGCGGCATATCTGCCGACGCATTCTTTCTGAAGCTGCAGCTGGAGAAAAACGGGGGCAGTTTGAGTAAATATATCCAGGATTCGGAGTTCTTTGTGAAAAATTACAGTGGTGCCCGGCAAACTGACGGTTTAATCCAGGATACTTTTTATTTTGTTCTTCATAAAAAAAAGACCCGGCTGGCAGTCTCGTTCCTTAAAAATACATTTGCTTATATAAAAGACCCCGGGTATAAAGCCTGGGCAATGTATATTCTCGGCATATATTATGATAAAAGTTTTTTGACCGGTGTATTGAGCCACGTCCCAGGTAGTTACAATTACTACATGGCGCTGGAAAATGTCGACATTGACCGTAAATTGATCAGAACAGCGGACAGGTACTGGAATGAGGGAAGATTTGATGAAGCTATGAACATATATACTCCATTGTTCATCAGGGGTGTCCAAAAAGAGTACATACAAAACAAGATCGTTCATGTATTAAGCACAAAATTGCCGTACAAATATATATTTGACCTTGAAAAGATGCTCTCAGGCAACATTGAGTCCATACTGATCGAGTTTTATAATTTTGGGCTTTATGATGAAGTTAAAAAGCTGGGTAAAAAAGCGTTAATTGACGGTGATCTCAGGCAAAAAATAATATATTATTATCTGATCTCGAAAATCTCCTATAAAAACGATGGAATTTATGCCGGGATTTTATACGCTGAAAAATTAGTAAATTTAACAGATAAAAAATATTTATTGTTTTTACCGGTGGATATACTCAAACTTCTCTACCCGTATCATTATCACACAATGATACGTTATTATTTAGACGAAATATCATCTGATAATTTCAACACCTGCTTTGTCCTTTCAATTATCAGGGAAGAAAGCAGGTTTAACACCAGGGCCGTTTCCCCTGTTGGTGCGCTGGGGCTGATGCAGCTTATGCCGGACACGGCAGCCTGGCTTAATAAAGATCGGATAAGCAAAGAGGCGATTTTTGATCCCGTCCTGAATATCAAACTCGGGATCTTATATTTAAATTTTTTAGATGAAAGGTTCGATTTTAATGTCGCCGTCCTTTCGGCTTACAACGGCGGTCCGGGAAATGTTAAAAAGTGGCTTTCTAACAGAGAAGGGGAAAATATACAACAATATATTGAAGAAATACCTTTTGACGAGACGAGAAATTATGTTAAGAAGGTCCTTACGAGTTATGCGATGTACAAAATGCTGTATGAAACAGATTGTAAATAATTGTCACCGCCGGCTAAAATGCTTTTTTAAATTAATTTCTTGACATATTTCTTACTATATGGTATGGTCGATTTAAATATGGTAATTTTACTTATCAAAAAGGGGTGTTGTCTGTCATGGATATAACCGATGTAAGGGTCAAGAGGGTAGGCAATGAGGGTAAGTTAAAAGCGTATGTATCAGTCACCTTTGATGATTCATTTGTTGTTCACAATCTAAAGGTTATTGATGGACAAAGTGGGATTTTTGTGGCTATGCCCAGCAGAAAGACGACAAGCGGGGAGTTTAAGGATGTCGCACATCCGATTAATTCCGCTTTCAGAGAGGTTTTACAAAAAGCAGTGCTCGAGGCTTTTAATATGGAGAAAGTAGACCCTAAAAGGTAGCGAAGTAAGTTTCATGTAGAATAACATCACATCCTGGTTATCAAAATAACCTTCACAGCCTCCTAATATTATTTATCGGTTTTCTCATACAAAAGAAATCTCAACCCCGAATGCTGTACCGGCCTGGGTTTTTCCCCCTCGAATATAAAATCTTACAAGTTCCGGCAGACAGGCTTCAATTAAATTTTTTAGTTTGCGTTTAATAAATATTTTTTTATATTAGTTCTTGTTGCTACTCCGGGCTTGCCCGGCTTAATTTGTATATTCAATTTAACGAAGCAAACTTAAGTCTATTAACTATGAAAATATAAACAGTTAAATAGAACTAATAGGTCACGGTGAAACGGTTCAATTTAGTAAACTGGTGGATTATTCACCAGCAACTATTTAGTTGAATATTGGGGCGTCGGCAAGCGGTAAGCCATCAGGTTTTGGTCCTGACATTCGGGGGTTCGAATCCTCCCGCCCCAGATGGTAAAAATGGTCTGATCAAATACTTTTAAAGTTCAAGAGGTTTGATATATTGACAAAATCTGTATTGAAAATAATCGGTGGCACTGCAAATACCCCTCTGGCAGAAAAGATAGCCCATGAATTAAACGTGGGATTAACTGATGTTGAGATATGCCGCTTTGCCGACAGGGAGATCTTTGTACAGGTCAATGAGTCGGTAAGGGGTACGGATGTATTTATTATACAGCCGACTTCAAACCCGGCAAATGAAAATTTAATGGAATTACTTATTCTCCTTGATACATTGAAAAGAGCTTCCGCTAAAAGAACTACTGCAGTAATACCTTATTATGGATATGGAAGACAGGATCGAAAGGCCCAGCCAAGGACCCCGATAACCGCTAAATTAGAAGCCGACCTTCTAACTGTTGCCGGTGCCAACAGGATCCTGCTGCTTGATGTGCATGCTCTTCAAATACAGGGTTATTTTAATATTCCTGTTGATCATCTGTTCGCGACCCCTGTGATTTTTGATCACTTTAAAAACAGAAAAGAGGAGTTTGTAATTGTATCACCGGACGCGGGGGGGGTAGAGAGGGCAAGGTTCTTCGCCAGGTTATTGAGTGCGAATATGGCTATTATTGATAAGCGGAGGAATGAGAAAAATAAATCCACAGTAATGAATATCATAGGGGAAGATCAAATAAAAGGTTCAAACTTGATCATTATCGATGATATGATAGACACTGCAAGTACTTTATGTTCTGCGGCAAATATCCTCGCGGAAAAGGGAGCGAAAAGTATTTACGCCTGTGCTACACACGGTATATTTTCGGGAGAGGCAATAAACAAAATAAATAATTCGGCCCTGACAAAGGTTGTTGTTACAGATTCGATCTATTTTGATAACGATAAAAAAGATTCGGCAAAAATTGAAATTTTGTCCATATCCAATCTGTTATCAGATGCTATCAGGAGGATCCACGAGGACCGGTCGGTAGCTCCTCTGTTTCTTGACGCGATAAAAGACCGGTTGATAGGTTTAGAGTAATCCATCTGTTCATAGTTAAGTGCAATAAGCTTTTGCAAAAAATTTTTTAAGTAGAAGAGGTGATTTTATGGCAACACGTACTTTAGACATAAAAGGAAGAGACAAAACCGGAAAAGAGACAGCGAAAAAAATCAGAAGGGACGGGTATATACCGGCAGTATTATACGGACATAAAGGTACAAAAATTTTGTCTGTAAATGCATACGACTTTATTTCTCTTTTTGAAGAAATCGGAGAACACTCTATCATTACGCTGAATATTGACGGCAAAGAAAAAGCGGAAGTCATCGTCAGGGATTTTCAGCTTCACCCTGTACAAAAGAATATTATTCATGTCGATTTTTTCGAGATCGAGAAAGGGAAATTGCTGAAAACCGAAATCCCGATCAAGGTTCAGGGAGAGTCGGTCGGTGTAAAAAAAGGCGGCATACTCGAGGTATTTGCCAGGGAGTTTGAAATTGAATGCCTGCCAAAAGACATGCCGGCTTTCATTGAAGTTGACATCCATAAACTTGATATTGGTGATTCTCTTCACATTAGCGATATAGTTGTTGATGAAAAATTTTCTTTACTTGCTAACCCCGAGCAGGTTGTAATCACGATCGGTACACCGTCCGTTATTAAAGCTCCCGAAGAGGAGGTTGAAGAAGAACTCGAAGAAAGAGCAATACCCGAGGAAGGAGAAGCTCCCGGAGAAGAAGAGCAAACAGAATAAAACAAATATTATCAACATTTTGATAACGTGGATCGAGTCTTGAAATTAATAGTGGGTTTGGGAAATCCGGGTAGAATGTACGAGAATAACCGGCATAATGTTGGTTTTATGGTAGTAGACCTGTTTGCCAAACGTCACAATATTAAATTATCCACAAAAAAAAAGAAAACTGTCTTCGGCAGGGGAAAATACGAGGGGACGGATTTAATATTATTAAAGCCGCAGACGTTTATGAACCTGAGCGGAGAAGCTGTGCTTTATCTCGCCAGTTTTTTAAAGATAAAAACAACCGATATTATCGTTATCGCGGATGACACGGAGCTGGCTTTAGGGAAAATACGGATACGCCGGAGCGGCAGTTCCGGCGGGCATAACGGTATAAAATCTCTCATTTATTCGTTAAAATCCGAAAATTTTCTGAGGATAAAATTCGGTATCGGGAAACCAGCGGCTGATTTAGAGATCGATTTATGTGACTATGTATTAGGCAATTTTCCCTCGTCAGAAAAAGAGGTTCTCGAGCAGGAATTGAAAAAGGTTGTTGACGCTCTGGGGGTCGTTATAACAGATTCTATAACCAGTGCTATGAACCAGTATAACAATAAGTGATATTGCG
>DRHN01000307.1 GCA_011049595.1 Spirochaetota bacterium
CCATATGAGTATACCGGGACAGCTGAAGTGCTTTATAGATCGGCTGGGTAACAGTATGTTCGGAAGATTTAAATCGGAAATGCCGGAAAACATGGACACAATCCCCATGGTGCTTTACACAGTGGGAGCAGGCAATGCATGGATTCATCGTCTTGCCCTTCATTGAATAAGTATCGATTTTCACATTCTCCCGGTCGACCTCACTTGCGTTCTCCAAAGCGTGGTCCAATAAATACTGGCTGTTCCCCAACCGCGGGCTTCCGTTTATACCCAGGACGTTAATGATCATGTTACCTCCTGTGTGGGCAAATCATCTTCTCGTATATGTTTCTTTTGGATTTTTCCCGACAAAATAAAATCTAACTGCGAAATACAAAAAAAATGTCATTGACGGTGTACATTAATTTATTATACTTTTTTAGCCGTTGTCAAATAAAGAGTAAAAAAAGAGCGCCTGATGTTAATAACCGTACACTTATTTGGATCATTACAAAGATTTTCTCAGCCGGATACTCCCGGAATCCGAAAGATGGATGTTCCGGAAGGCTCCAGGGTAGAGGACCTGATAAAAATGCTCAAAACAAAAGACAGGGAAGTTGTAGCGTCTGCAATTAATAGTAAAACCTGCTCCTTTGATAAAGAATTACAGGATGGTGTTGATGTTTTTTTAATAACTGCTCTTGGCGGCGGCTGACACTAAAAGCTGTAGTCTTCCTTTCTTACAAAAAATCCCTTCTAAATAAAACTCCTAAAACTCCCTTAAAACTTCCTGAATAACTATATAAAAATCTTTAATGAGCTATAAGTCTCTGATTTTAGCTGGCACAAGCAGTGTTTTGTTATACTATGCGTTTTATATCAAATCAAAGACAATCTTTAGACCTTCATCTACTTTTTTCATTATTCTTTTATTTAATGTGCCTACTAATTTCTTTAAGTATGTTTTATCAATAGTAATTAATTGAGAAATATTAATAACTGATTCTTTTGGCAAGTGTGAATCAAACTTTCGCAGTAAAAGATTTCCCGGTGCTTTTGCAAGTTTAGTATTTGTTGTTATTACTGCACAAATAATTGTTTGTATATTACTTTTATTAAAAATATCTGATTGGATAATTATAACTGGACGTACATAACCTGGTTCTGATCTCCTTGGATCAGGCAAATTAGCCCACCGGATTTCTCCTTTTATCATTACCAGTCCTCTTCAGGCAATGAGGAGATTTGGGCATACATGTATTCTTCATCAAGAGTACTATTTTCACTACTATAAATTTCATTTAAGGTATTAAGTATATCATCTTCTTTTTTATTACGTAAATATTCCTTTAGTGCATTACAATACAATTCGCTTCTTGATATTTCTAATTTTTTAGCCGTTTTTTCTGCGATTTGAAAAAGAGCATCTGGAATTGAAATAGCCGTCTTCATAATATTAGTATGACATATGTTATACTTTTTGTCAAATATTTTTCTGAAATTTTTCATTACAGCTTTCCGGGAGAGTTTTCGTGGATCCCTCACGTTTGTCCCCGATGACCGAATCAGCAAACTCCAGGCCTAACTTTTTTAAAGTATCCTGGCGTGGAAAACCATTTGCCGGGTCCCACCCGTTCAGACGGTAATAGTCTTCCAGCAGCCGGCCAAGGTTTTCAGAGCTCATAATAGCCGGAGTCGGCTGATGTGGTGAAAGGTCCACGGCTTTCTCATTCATCAGCCGCCAGGGTAAAACATCGCATTTTCTGGACCAACCTTCTCTTAAATTATAGCACCTTTCAAGTGTCACGATCCTGCGGCCCGCTTTTATAATTTCCTCCTGTGAAAGATCCAAACCGGTAGCAGTATTAAAGGTTTCGGTCAACACTTCTTCATCCACTCCATATACTGCGGTTGTGATAAAGGCGCAGTATCCAAGGGAGTCGGTAACCGCGTATATGTTCTCATGCCAGCTGACTATTTCCGCTCTCTTTTCATAGAGATAAGGCTTTGCATATTTTTCATCCCCTGTGATCTTTACCATGGTCCTCAGAGCTTCCTTTGAAAAACCTTCACCGAATTCAGCAAGACATTCGGTCATAAGATGATCCGGCCCCCTGGGGTTTAATGCAAAAGACAGCGCATAGCTGAATGATCCCCGCAGCTCGATACGGCTCTGTTCGAGCCCGCGTGCTTCAACAGCCCATTTATAAGAATCTTTGCCGGTTTCTATGGCTGCTATCCTTAAGCCCTTTGCGAGAAGATCACCTATCCCTTCCCGGCGGATTATCTTATCAATGAGATACAAAAGTGTTTCACCGTCTTCCCATTTAAGCTCTTTGCCCCCTGTGTCATTTTTTGTGAACACACCGCGTTCATAACTTTCAATCGCCCAGCCAATCACGGCTCCTAAAGAAATTGTGTCAAAACCGTAATTGTTGGCTATTTCGTTGGCCTTCAATATTACCTGACTGTCCGTGATCCCGAGGTTTGCCCCGAATGAGGCAAAGCTCTCATACTCAGGTCCCTCAGAATACGTCCCCTTGTATTTACCCTTATCGATGACCGTATAGCGGTGGCAGCCGAACAGGCAGGTTCCGCAGCTCACGGAACGTTTTAAATAACCGGCTTCAACAAGGTGCCGGCCGGTCAGGTTTTCCGCCCCCGATTTTAAATACTGCCTCTGGAAATTATATGTAGGCAGAAGGCTCGCGTAGCACATTTGATCTGTCGTTGCAGGTGTGCCCCACAGCTTTAAAGTCTTCGAGTGAGAGTCCGCCAAAGATGCATCCCGGCCTTTCTGTACTGCAGCAGTAAATCCTGCAGGATCGCTGACATACACCTTCCCGCCAGAGGGATTTACAGCTACAGCTTTCAGATTTTTCCAGCCCATGACCGCACCGCCCCCTCCACGGGCTGCTGCGTTGTAGTATGAACACATGATAGCCGCAAAATTACAGATTTTTTCACCTGCCGGACCTATACAGGCTATCTGGAGCTCTTTGTTGTTCAGCTCTTCCTTGATCTTTTTGTTTGTTTCTTTTACAGTGTCGCCCCACACTGCCGAAGCGTCCCGTATTTCAACTTTGTCTGCGCCCACATAAAGATAAACAGGTTTTTTAGCCTTCCCCTTTATGACGATGTGATCGTACCCTGCGTGTTTGATTGCAACACCTATCGCACCCCCCACACTGCTTTTAAAATAACCTCCAGTGGGAGGGCTCTTGAAAGTTATACTTGTACGACCGGAGGCAGGGGCGGTAGTGCCGGTCAGGACGCCCGGTGAAATTATTAGCACGTTGTTCCTGCTCAACGGAC
>DRHN01000308.1 GCA_011049595.1 Spirochaetota bacterium
AAATATCCTTTTTTCTTGAATTCTTGGATTTTTTTGTACATAGTTTTAGTAACCATTTTTATAGTCCTTTAGGTTTTTGTGTCCTGCGACCATAATCTAAAGGACTTTTTTTTGCATGTCCACTGGGAATATTATTTTCCCTATGTCTGGGAATTCTACTTTCCGAACTACTCTGATTTTAATTTACCATTTCCAATTTCGGCGTCAGTATGGAAGACAAAGGTGCGGGCATCGAACGGCTGCGCGCGCAGCAGGCACTCGAGCTCAGGGTGTTTGCGCAGCATCATATTCAGGAATGCAGTGAAGAAGAATCAAAATCCTATATTCGGCAGATTGTTGAGGATTGTCGAAAAGGCGGTATTTCCAGATATATCCTCCGGTCAAGCGGCATGTCCGTTGTCCTGGGGGTCGAAAAGGACCTGGAGAAGCTCATACGCTGGGTCGAAATGACGAGAGAAGTTCAGGACGAGTTTATCAACTCAAACAGAGACTCTGGGAAGGTGTGAAGGCAGCATTTACTTGACAACTTGTCAAGTAAATGCTATAATAAATATATGAAAACATTTCCTGTGGGTGAATTAAAAACGCATTTTTCAGAGATACTCAATGATGTAAAATCAGGAGAAGAAATTATTATAACCTATGGTAAAAAGAAAGAAAACATAGCTGTTATTGTTCCATATACAACCTATAAAAAAAATAACAAAATTAAGATGGGTTTGCTAAAAGATAAGAAAATGATAATTCAAAAAGATTTTAAAATGACAGAAGATGAACTAATTAATTTATGAAATATCTTTTAGACACACATTATGTTTTATGGACATTGTTTGAACCAACTCGAATAGCCGGGGAAATAAAAAAGATATTTGAAGATAATACTATTACAAAATATGTTTCCGGAATAACTCTTTGGGAAATATCATTAAAATATTCAATTGGAAAATTGAAATTAGTCGGGACAAATCCCTATGAAATATATAAAAAAATTGAAGAATCGGGATTTAAATTATTGCAATTAGAGAATCGTTTGATTTCCTCATATTACAAATTATCTAAAAAAGAAAACCATAAAAATCCATTTGACAGAATGCTGATATGGCAGGCAATTACAAATGACTTTATCCTGATAACGAATGACAAACAAATAAAGCAATATATTGAAAATGGATTAAAGATAAAACTTGGAATATAGCAGCAACTTTACTATTTCTTTAATCTTTTCAGCACTTTGGTGAGAATCCCCGCCTTGCAATATGCTTTTTCATAAACAGCAGGTTCCGATTAGAAGCAAGATTTTTTTGAAAAACAATTTGAAAAAATGTGGAAACAGGATTACGGGTTTGACATAAGTTTCAATGCAGCAGTAGTTTTTTATTTATCGAATTGAATATTTTTGTTATTCTAAAATTATTATTTTAAAATTATCAAGAAGTTTAACTTTTTGTTTTTTATTTAATTTACCGACAAATCTAATAAATCTTTTATTATCTATTGCTCGAATTTGATCAACAACAATGTCACTGGTTTTTTTCAATCCATTAATTTTTTCATTCAAATTAACTCTTAAAATTTCAGAATATTTTGTAACTTTTGTCGTACTAGGACAGATAATCGTACTTTTATGTTCATTATTCATTAAATCAGTTTGAATAACCACAACAGGTCTTTTTTTTCCAGGTTCAGTTCCAAATTTGGGATTTAAATCTGCTGAATAAATATTAAATTTTTCTATTTTCATTCAATATTATCATCTTCAATTTTTTCAAATTCCTCTAATACTTCCAGGGGATTAGTCTCAACCAAATTAATTTCTTTTTTCAATTTATCTTTTAATATTTTTCTTTTATATAATTGATTATAAAATGATAATGCTTTATTGATATATAAATTTCTTGGTATTTTAATTAATTTCGTTAGATTATTTGTCTCTGTAAATATATCATCCTGTACTTTTAATAAAATAGATTTAGACATTAACAGCCCCCTAAAGTATATACTTATAGTATATACTGCTGTACAATTTATCAATCAACAATTTCATGAAAATGTGTGAAGGCAGGACTTGCCGGGTTGCTTCAATAGTTTAACAATTGCTCAAGGCACTTATTCTTTCGTGCCTGTCTTCTTGAGCATGTCTGCAATGTTATCATGACTGTTTGATTCCGCAAGCATCAGGGCAGTAGTATTATTGTTGTCTTTCGTGTGTACATCAGCACCGGCATCCAGCAGGGCCTTCACGGAATTTTCAGAGCCGCTCTTTGCAGCGCGCATCAATGCATTGTAGCCGTTGTTGTCCGCGGCATTTAAATCGGCACCTGCATCGATCAAAATCTTAACTGCTGCGTTGTCCACGATACCGGCCGCAATCATCAGTGCTGTCAACCCGTTGTCAGCTCTTGCATTGACATCGGCGCCGGCGGCAAGCAGAATATTTACCGTTTCGGGGTTACCGGATGACGCGGCGCCAATCAGGGCCGTGTGGCCGTCATACCTTTTCGTGTTGACGCCGGCACCGGCACCCAGCAAAACTTTTACTGTTTCGACACGGCCCTGATACGCGGCAATTATAAGGGCTGTCTGGTTGCGTCCGTCTTTTGCATCCGCGTCAACACCCGCATCCAGCAGGGCCCGAACTGTTTTGGTGTGCCCGTGATACGCCGCCCCTGTCATGGGTGTCCTGCCGTCCGCATCTATAACCGGCATGTAAGTACTGTATTCCAGTAAAGCTATAACGCTTTCTGTGTCATCTATCTCTACAGCATCTATCAGGGCAATCGCTTTGTTCAATTCCTCAAGATTTGAAAGCCCGTCCCCATCATGGTCTTCATCTCCATCCATCACCCCGTCACCGTCTGCGTCCGCCAATTTCGGGTCGGTGCCGAAAATTTCTGTTTCGCTTATATCACATAAACCATCCGTGTCCGAATCCACGTCCAGTGGAGAGGCCGGGCTGTGGGAAAATCCAACGGAAGGAACCACTCCTGCTACACACAAAGCAAGCATAACAGCAGCAGCGTGTCTCGCTATAGCCCCATGTCTCGATTGTATACTCATCGTTTCAGACCCGATTTGCCTGAGTCCGACCATATTTAGGGTCAGCTCTTCAAGATTTTGCCTCAGCTTCCCGCCACGTGTAAAAAAAAGCGAACGGGTACGGGCTTCCTCCTCAAAGACTTCTTTTATCTTACTGCGGGTGCTTGAGTGAAGTTGACAGGGGTCCGAAGAACAGATGTCGACAAGACTCTCGAGCAAATCAAGGCTGTCCCTGTTGATTTCCAGGCGCCAAGCGCGGATCCGTTCATACAGCGCGTCAACTTCTTTTCCTTCGCAAAAATACTTCATGATCTGTGAAAGATGGTCCATCCCTGCGGCGAAATCCATCAAGTTGTCATCACCCCAGCATCTCTTGAGAAGGTGCTTTTTTGCGGCGGTGCACACAAGATCGGCCGCGGGGTCGGTTAATTGATAATTTCGCGCGAGATAATTTCCTCCGGCCCGCCCTTCTTCGATCATCCGCCGTTCTATAGGAGTGCCCGCAAATGTTTCGACGCGCACAAAATATTGAGGATGATCAAGGTGTTTCCTCATGAACCCTATGTCCGTCCGTATCGTGTCAATCGTTGCATCCGGGTGAAATATCATTATTATGAACTGAGTAGAGATCCCGAGATCTTCGCATATATTGAGGGCTCTTTCAGCTTCGGACACAGTCTGTTTACGGCCAATGGAAGACAACCCTGTTGAATTACCCGACTCAATGCCCAGGTACACCCGCAATAATCCCATCTCCCGCAGCTTCACGAAGATTTCCCGGTCAACTTCATGAGGTCGGCATTTGATTGCAAACGCTGTATCATTGACTCCGCGATCGGCAAGATCGCTTTTAAGAGCATCCAGACGTTGATGGTTCCTTTCAGTGGAAGGAACGAGAAAGTTGTCATCGTGAAAGATGAACTGCCGAATACCCCGCTCATTATACAAAGCCGCCATCTCATCGGCTATACTCCCGGTACTGCGCTGACGGAAACGTTTTCCGGGCGCGAGTCTGTGAAGCGCGTTGACACAGCAGTAATCACACGAGCCAAAACATCCCCTGCTTCCAAGCATGCCGGCAGTCGGGACTCCCGCAAGCAATCGCACAGGACCCCGTCTGTCAGGAGGGTGGAGGCAATCCAAATCTTCGACGATTGGTCTCGGCCCGGTGAAATAAATTTCATTTCCATGACGGCAGGCAATACCTTTTATCTGCTGCAGCCGCTTATGGAGCTTGCTGCCGGCATCGGCAATTTCAACGAGAGTTTGTTCCCCTTCATGAATGACGATCAAGTCGATTTCGGGGTGATGGTACAGCAGATCCTTTGCTGCGCAGGATGCGTAGTGCCCGCCGGCTATTACCGGGAGATGGGGTGATTCATTCTTGACCCTGCGCGCGAGCTCGAGAAACTCCCGTGCCCTTGACTGGAAACACATTGACAGCCCTATTAAATCTGCCTTTGAGGCCGCGGAAACGACCGAATCTGTATCAGCGGCACTGCTGAAAGGCGCTATATCAACATCGTGACCAACAACGAGGAGCGAGGATGACAGCTATCTAATTGAAAGGTTCTCCTCCTCTTCGGGACCGACAAGCAATATGCGCATTTGTTACCTCCTTGTTTATTTCCCCGTCAATCGTTATTTTTTAGTTCGGTTTCTGAAAGTCCCAAATCTTTTGCGAGCAGTGCGATGTACCTATCCAGGACCTCGAGCTCAACATCAAAACCTTTATTTCCCAATCCAAGCCTTGCTCTTTTTATTTCATTTTCAATTGAGAGTGTCAGGTCTAAAGCCGGCTGAGTCTGATTTGAATAGTAAAGTTCTCCGATTTTTTTCAATGCCTGAGCATAGTGAAGCATGGTCCCGGATTGCAGCACCATTTCATTGGAAAAACCCGTGACCGGTGATTCGAGTTCAACAAAGTTTACCTTCAGATAATATGGGTCAGGGTAGTGGATTTTGCAGTTCAAATCAGTATATGAAAGCGAAAAACGGGCCAGGTTAATCTTTGGACTTATATCTTGTGCACTCTGAGGAAGTACGCGTATCAGAGCCAAAATAGTTTCGTAGTCGCGCTGGTGCAGGGTGTCCAGGAAATAATGAATCGTGTTTCCTTCTATCCTGTTGCCGTAACCCCAGGTCCCCAGTATTTCCACATCCTGCAGGAACTCCAATTTCATGCTCAGATTACGGGCTGTCGGTACAAACGTTCTGTCAAGGTCACTCCCAAATGTTTTTTTCATCTCCTCCCTGCTTGAGATAAACCGTGAGCTGCCGCCGCCTTTATCAGCCAGGCTCCTCATTAATTCAAGATTATAATTTGTTCCAACCCCGATAGTTGAAAGATTTATGTACATTTTCTTAAATTTTTCGACAATCTGAAAAACCCCTGAAATCTCATCCGTTCCCGCTATCACGCCATCTGACAAAAGCAGGACCCTGTTGGAATAATCCTTACGGAAGTTGGCCTCTACCTGCTTGTAACCGAGCGTAATCCCCGCCTCCGGATTGTCCCCTCCGCCGGGGATTATGGAATGCACGGCATCTTTGAACATTATGCGCTCTTGTATCGATCTCATCTGAGTGGAAGGAAAGATGGCTTCCGCATCGTCGTTAAAGACTACCAGTGAGATATAATCTATGTCGCGTATCCTCTCAATAAAAATATCAAAGGCATCTTTGACCCAGTCCAGTTTATCCTGCTCACCCATCGATTCACTTATGTCGATAACAAAAGCCAGGTTCAACGGGGGGAGGTCTTCAAAACTTGTCTCACTTCCCTGAATGCCTATCTGTATAATTTCCTCCTGCCCTCCGGAAGATATCCGGCGGTGTCCCGGGTAAAGGGAGACACCGACTCCGAAATCGGGCTTCGGATAATGATAGTCGATGTAACTAATATATGAATCTATGTAGATTTCATCCGGCGGGACAATGATCCCCCTTCCGGCAAGGTACTTACCCCTTTCCGGAGAAGCTCCTTCCCGGGCCCCGCCGGCCGTGACTATCCGGGGAGTAGACATAATTAGCAAAATAATAATAAATACTGTAAATCTCTTCATCATTGTCCCCGTTTTTATGAAACCTTCCGCTGAATCGTTTTAGATCATAATTATATTTTATAATATCAGAAAAAAAAATGATTTGCAATAAAGAAATAATTGAAGGATGATTCTATTTCTATAATTTTTTCATTGAGTGTGGAGATTACTCAAAAGGAATAGCAAGAATCAAATGGGTGCAAATCTTTCTGGTTGACCAGAATCAGGCAGCATTTTCACATTCTATACCTGTGTCTTGATTTTGGTATAACTCATCTTTTTTCGCACCTATATAATAATCCCAAAACTCTGTCCATACTCCATTAACCTTAGCTGACCTCAATTCCAACATAGCCTCAGCTCCAATCTCTGTCCAGCGCATCCCAGATAATTCCATCCGATCTTTTACAAAACTTCTGCATAACCCTTCAATGACTCCACTCCCT
>DRHN01000309.1 GCA_011049595.1 Spirochaetota bacterium
CTTAAACGTGCCATTGGAGGTTCTGCCGCTGCTACTCTTCTGTTAATGCCAGGTTTCAGTGTTTTTACCGGGTGCAGCAGTATGCCCTTGAAAGCCATGGAGGGCTGGAATGGTCCTCCTCCGGATGTGGAGAATATCCACATTGCATTGTTATCCTATGCTATTATGCAGGAAACCCGCACAATAAGCAGGCTTGGATTATCAGGCTCAAGGATCCTTTTAAATTCGATCTTTATGTTGATCAAAAACGCCTGTTGCCGGAAACCGATCCACCGGCCCGTCAGATTCACATCGGGCGCGGTCCCTGATAACCGGCAAGCGGTTCCTGATAACCGGCAAGCGGTTCCTCTTCGACTACATCTATCCCCGCCCCGGCTATCAGCTTTTTTGCCAGGGCCTTATACAAAGCCTTTTCATCAATCAGAGGCCCTCTACTCGTATTTATTAAAAAAGACGTGTTTTTCATCATCTTTAATTCAATTTCCCCTATCAGGTGGCAGGTGTCTTTTGTCAACGGCACTTGCAGGGAAACAAAATCAGATTCTTTCAGTAAAGTTTCAAGATCAGAGTGCCCGGCATTGTTCTGCTTCATAAATTCCGGGGAAACGTTCGGGTCACAGGAGATCACTTTCATTCCGAATGCCTGTGCTTTTTGTGAAACTTTTCGGCCGATTTTACCATAGCCAACAAGACCCAACGTTTTATTGCTTATGCTGTAGACAGGGGCTGAAAGTTTTACATTCCACGACCCGTTTTTAACGTGCCTGTCGAGGAACACAATTTTTCTGGCGCAGGCCAGAAGAAGCGCCATCGTGTGGTCGGATACCTCGTCAATACAGTAATCGGTTACATTCGCGACGTAAATCCCATGGTCTGTTCCGGCCTCAACGTCAATGCAGTCATACCGATGCCGCAGTCGGTTAAAACAACTTTTTTCATCATGATGCTCCATATATGTCCACGAATCCCTTTATATTTAAGCGGATCACAACTGCCGAGGTGAGGCTTGCCGGTATTATATTCAACCACATTTCGCGGTTTGACCCGAGGGAAAGCTGATATCACATCTGGGCCATAAGGGCTAAATATATCCTTGCTGCTTTTTTAAGCTGATCGATTTCCACAAATTCATCTTCAGTGTGGGCCTGAGCAATAGACCCGGGCCCGCAGATAACAGCAGGTATTCCCATGTCGATCAGAACCATAGCAATGGTGATCGCCGGACATCCGCCGATTTTTGCTTCTTCACGGGAGCCGAGTGCGACGGCCTTTGTCAGACGTCTTACCAGCTCGTGATCCGGGGAAATAGATTCCGCTTTCAGTTTGACGTTTTTCGGCCTCCACGCCTCCGGTTCATCTGTTTCGCTCACATTAATCGAGCACTCACGGTTTAAACGGTCCATCAGCTCGTTTACCTGCTTCTGGACAAGCCCGGGGGGTGTGTCAGGGATAAGACGGGAATCAACGCACGCAATGCATCGGTCAGGGACCGCTGATAGATACAACCCCCCCTCGATTTTTTCAAAATTGACCGTGCATTTCCCGAAATAGGAATTTTCGACCTGAAGATAGGGCAGTTTCAAATATTCACTAATAAATAAAGCCATGTTCTGAACGGCATTGACCCCAAGGTGGGCCAGCCCGCTGTGGGCGGACCTGCCCTTTGTTTCAAAGGCAGTGACAAAGCAGCCCCTGTTGCCGATCTGTACTTCAAGCTCGGACGGTTCACATGAAATCATTCCCTCAAAACCGTCAAACAGTCCTTCACTTTTGGCCCAGTAGTATCCTCCCCCTCCCCCGTATTCCTCCTCAATATCGCTGAAAAAGGTAATCCCGCCTTCCGGTTTTTTCCCGGCCCTGACAAGGGCCTTTAAAGCGCTTAGCAGCGACGCAATCGGCCCTTTCATGTCGCATGAACCGCGGCCGTAAATCCTGCTGCCCCGGATCTCACCGCCGAAAGGATCCACCGTCATCCCGTCAACCGGTTTTATATCCATGTGGCCGTTAAAAATATAACGACCGGGGCCGTCTGTTTTTCCATAATCAGCAAAAAAATTCGCCCTGCACCCTTCACAAGGATAAACCCGCACCGGAACCCCCAGGTCCTTGAACCAGCGCTCAAAAAAATCCACCATCCCCATGCCTTCCCTGAGCGTAATAGATGGTATTGCCACCATCTCTCTTGTTATCTGGACAAGTTCATTTTCATCTATCAAATCGAAGAGCTTTTCAATTTCTTTCATATTGATCGTGCCTTTTATCGATTGGTGAGGATTTTTTAAATATGCTCGTTTGCAAATGCAGTTTACATCATATTTTGATGCCTGTATCGTACCCTTCACGAATCGCCCAGTGAATGTCTCTGGCCTCGGCGCAATCCCCGATCTCATAGATCTCGGGAGCGTTTTTTTTGCCCGCAAGACTGCGTAGTTCCCTGCCGAAAGCCCCTGATTCCTTATATCCCGCGGCCAGGACAATGTCGTCAACTGAGATCCTGTACTCGACCTTGTCCCTTTCCAGTTTTATGTATTTACCTTTCTCGCCCAGCTCCAGGATTTTAGCTTCGTCAAGTATATCGACACCCTCATCGCAAAGATTTTCCAGCAGGATAAACCGATTTGTCGGGTGCTCGTTGCCGAGCCACTTCCCGTACGGTAAAATATCTATCAAATAAACTTTTCTGCCAAGAAGTGACAGGTGCCAGGCAAGCTCGCACCCAACGGTCCCGGCGCCTATTATCCCTACCCTCCCTTTCCCCTTTTTGCCTGAAGATTTCCTGAGGTAGCACTCTTTCGCGGATATTATTTCAGGCTGCCGGATCCCGGGTATATCGGGGATATTTTCCTCGGCCCCGACAGCAATGACGGCTGTATCAGGCTCTTTATCCAGGAGCTGTGCCGGGGTCATCTCAGAGCCGGAAATGAACTCTACCCCGCTGTTTTTAAGCTGCTTTTCATAACGTTCGATCACAAACCGCAGGTCCTTTTTAAACGGGGCGATACTCCCGAGTTTTACGTTTCCTCCGATCGAGCCGCTTTTTTCATACAATAAAACATTGTGCCCTCTTTCAGACGCTCGCAAGGCGGCCTCGAGTCCCGCAGGACCGGCCCCAGCAACGATGACCTTTTTTTTGTTCGGAGCGGGTTTTACCTCCTCCCTGAGC
>DRHN01000310.1 GCA_011049595.1 Spirochaetota bacterium
CAATAAAGCTGCCGGATGGAAAAAGAAATGAATATGATGCGATAGCAGTTGCTGGTGTATATTTATTTTTAAACTCTACAAAAAGCACACTTAGGCATAAAGATATAGAGGCATTCAAGGATGAAATAAAAGGTTTCAGAGAAATATTTCCGGAATACGGAGATAAAAAGATCATTGGGCTGCTTGCGAGTTTATATGTTGATGAAGGTTTTATTGGCCAGGCTGAGAAGCAGGGTTTTTTCGTGCTTGGGGTAGGAGAGCACCTAATGGATATAAAGAACAGTGAAGGTTTCAAACCCAAAGAATGGTGATGGATAGCAATTTTTTTATTTTATAATCTGATAAAAACAGAATCGTTGTGAATGAACAAGTAAACGGGTTGGAATGCTTCAAGTAAAAACGGAATATGCTGTTGCGGCGCTGAATGCAGGCAAACACGTTATTTTAGAAAAACCGATGGCCATGTCGAGTGAAAATTGTAAAAAGATCATTTCAGCACGCGATTCAAAGGGTAAAAAGCTGATGGTAAACTATCACAACAGGTGGTCCCCCGCTTTTCTTGCTGGCCGTGATGCTATAATGTCAGGAAAAATTGGAAAACCCGTGAGCGGAAATATTGTTCTCTCCGATACTATTTCCTGGATCGAGGAAAACATGAGGTGGGCTGACAGGACAGGGCCCGAATGGTTTTTGATGTCTCACATAGCTGATCTTGCTTTCGGGATGCTTGCGGAAAAACCGGTTGAGATCTATGCCATGACCAGGGAAGGGCTCTTGAAAAGCAAGGGGCTTGAAACCAGGGACCTGGTAAAAGCCGTTATGAGGATGGAAGGCGGCGCGGTTGTTCATTTTGAGACATCATGGGTTCTGGCACGGAACTGGAGAAACCCGGTTAACGATATGCGTGTGTCGGTGCAGTGTGAGAAGGGCAGGGTTGACATTACGGCAGATTTTGAGAACATAACAATCACCTCGGATGCATACGAGACACCGCTGATTTTATTGGATCAAACCGAGGCCGAGCCCATAAAAAAATTTATTTCCTGTGTAATTGATGACGGACCTGTGCCTGTTTCCGGTGAGGATGGCCTTTTAACAACCCGCGTCATAGAGGCAGTCGTGAAATCGTATAAGGAAAACAGGGTTGTTCTCCTGGATGAAATAAAGTAGGAGCAGAGCAATGAAAGTGATTGTACTGGTTGTTATTTTTTAATAATATACTGGGTACTATATTACAGGGATTCTCAATATCGCTAGGTTGCATCATACAAAGAGAAGCTGATCATTTTCGGTTTTCATCAGAAATACGGGGAGCCCCATGCCCTCATCTACCTCATCGATAAGTTCTTCTTTATTCATGTTTAACAGGGCCATTGAACCGGGACATGTGTACAGCTTTCCACCCAATTGTTTTAACATCGAGAACAACTCCGCAAAATTCTTTATATTCCCATTTTCCATTCCATCCATAATAATCCGTTGTCGATACTCCGGCTCTTTCTCGATTTTCTTCATCGGATCAGTATCTCTGCGCAGATACTCCAATGCCCAATAAGAAAAGAAAAGCCGTACCCTTCTCCCCAGCGCCAGGGCTGTGAGAGCGATTTCTATACCCTGATAGATGTGGTCGTAGGTGCCGCTATGGAAAATTATCCCGAGTCCTCGTTTTTCTTCACCCATAGTATTGATCCTCTCTTCAAATCTGCAACCCCATCCTTTTCTGTCCGGCCGCGATCCCCGCCTCCCATAGAGGATATAGAGGACGAGATCGATACCGGGCGTGTGTACCGGGAATTTACTGTCTCCCGCATAAATAGGCAAGTACCTTCCCGGCATACTACCTCAATCAATAAATTCTAATCTACCACCTAATTTTTGGTGTATATCTGTCAAGCATTGGAAAACCGATTCCGAAAGAACCGATGGATAACCCGGATAGATAGCTCTATTCTTGACAGTATGACCAGATCCGGGTAAACTATTATCAAGATGAAGAGCGTTTTATGCCGGTCTGAGCATTCGGTAGTATACAGCCGTGAAAATTTTAATATTTTTTATTTTGGAATTGTCAGGATGATATTTCCAACATCTGCTGAATTATTGTAGGGAGATGAGTTTATGAAATTAATAAAAATGTCCGGTATTTTACTTGTTGTAATGCTTGTTTTTTTCTGTTATTCTGTTTCAGAAGCATCAACATTCCCCTATGAATTGAATGTCACCAGAGATATACTCCTCGGGGCGGCAGGCTTGTCCACGATCGGGCTTTCCATGTACCTCGATAGGTATATGGAAATCCCGGATGAGCAGGATATCAACAATCTTGATAAAAGTGATATAAACAGATTCGACCGCTCTGCTGCGGATAACTGGTCGGAGAATGCAAGATCAGCCAGCGACATTCTTTTACTTTCTTCATCAGTGTCCCCCCTGTTACTTCTCGTACCCGATATTACGGAAAGAGAGTGGTCTGACTTTGCCACAGTCCTCATCATGTATGCCGAAGCAATGGCAATCAATCTCGGTATAACTGATACTGTCAAGGTGCTTGTCAACAGAAAAAGACCGTATCTCTACAACAATAGCGTCTCGATGCAGAAAAAAATAAATGGGGGCAGTGGTTCGGTCAAATCCTTTTATTCGGGCCACACATCTATAGCTTTCTGCTCTGCTGTTTTTCTTTCAAAAGTTTACAGTGATATTTATCCCGGATCTAGAACCAGGTATCTTTTATCCGGAGTCAGCCTTACTGCGGCAGCAACAACAGGGTATTAGAGGTACGCGGCAGGGAAACACTATCCAACGGATATTCTGGCAGGGGCCTTGATGGGGAGTGCTGTGGGCTACTTAATACCTTTCCTGCATGAGAAAAGGAACGAAGATATTACAGTAATGGCACTTGTGGGGAAAAAAAGCGGGCTTGCCTTGGCAATCAGGTTTTAATAGCGGTTATTTGAGTTTGAAATATTGATATTTCAACAAAGGTTTAAATATTTTTTCTGACATAGTTTTAGGGCCAGGCATGACCGTATAAAAAAACGACATAATTTATATTATTTAAAAAGAAATCATTTTGTATGAAGGAATATTGTCATGTCTGGAAATCATCACAACCAAACAACCGATTTTTACGAGGCAATGGACAAGTGGAAGTGTATAGCCGCGACAAATGCCGTGCGCACCCGTTTTGATGAAATGCCGAAGTTCGATGAAGGGCTTTATGATTTGGGTTCAAACATCTACGCATGGATGGTTCCAAACGGATCCTGGGGTGAATCGAATGCCGGCCTGATTACCGGAAAGGGAGACTCACTTTTGGTCGATACACTCTGGGACCTAAAATATACGCGTGCTATGTTGGATGCCATGCATTCCCTTACGGATGAAACTCCGATAAAATATGTGGTCAACACCCACTCCGACGGTGATCACTTCTTCGGCAACGAACTTGTGAGTCACGCTGAGATTATCGCATCCAAAGCTTGCTATAAGGAACTTATTGCCACAAAACCCGGATCGATGGTTCTTTTTGGAAAAGCGGGAAAACTGTTCAGCACGCTGAAGCTTTTTGGAGGAGATGCTGCGGGGCATTGGTTCCGGAATATGGTGGCCCCTTACGATTTTAAGGAAATCAATCACACTCCGCCTAACCGGACCTTCCAGGATAAACTAAAGCTGGATGTTGGCGGCCGTGAGATCCAGCTTATGCAGGTAAAGCCTTCGCACACACGGGGTGATGTGCTTGTGTATGTTCCGGACGGGAGAACACTGTTTACGGGTGATATTCTTTTTATCGAATCTACACCAGTTATGTGGGCAGGTCCGCTGGATAACTGGCTGGCAGCATTGGACTACATCCTCGCCATGGAGGTAGATATCATCGTGCCCGGCCATGGGCCTGTTACAGATAAAGCCGGAGTCCGGATGGTGAAAAAATATTGGGATTATCTAAATGATCAAGTTCCCCGCTGCTATGAAGCAGGAATGTCAGCACGGGACGCATCGTACGATATTGTCTTGAATGATGATTTTTCCAGACAGCCGTTCGCGAACTGGAACTCACCGGAACGGATCATGACAAACGTTTACACTATGTACAGGCATTTAGAGGGCAATACTGACAGTCCAAAGGCGCCTGAACTTATTAATATATTACGAAAACAGGCACTGCTTGCATCAAAATTACCGGACGCGCAGCCTGCCGTTATGCGAAGACCATAGGAGGACTGGGATGAAACTTGTCACATTTGTCGATCGCTCCGATAAGCAGCTCATCGGTGTTCTGACGGATGACAACAGCAGCATTGTTATTTTGCATTCAGGTACAGAAGCGATAGAAAGAGAAAGGGAGCCCTCTTTTACGGATATGCTTGCTTTTCTTCGGGGCGGTGTTGAAGCAAGGGAAAAAGCGCAGGCCGTTGTAGAACATGTCATGTCAAAAAAAATACCGGGTTCCATTGTATCCCTCAATGATGTGACCCTGCTCTCACCTGTGCCCTGCCCGGAATCGATACGAGACTTTATGTCATTCGAGCAGCATATCGTAAATTACATCCGAAAGGTCGGGTTGAAGAAACTGGCACCGATCGATGAGTTGATTGAAAAAGTATTTGGCCGTAAAAGATCTTTGGCTTATCGCCTCAACAGGGCCTGGTACGAACGCCCGATTTATTACAAGAGCAACCGTTTCTCGGTCGTTGGTACCAATGTGGACGTACGGATGCCATCCTATACAGAGCAGTTTGACTACGAGCTGGAATGGGGAATATTTATCGGCAAACAGGGAAAAGATATCCCTGAGGAACACGCTCGCGACTATATAGGCGGGTATGCCATATTCAATGATTTTTCAGCCAGGGACATCCAGGAGAAAGAGCGCGGCGGCCGGCTCGGCCCTGCCAAAGGGAAAGACTTTGACACGGGTAATGCCATCGGACCTTTCCTGGTTACACCTGATGAGGTGCCTGATCCTTACCGTCTGAATACTGTCTCTTATACACATCT
>DRHN01000311.1 GCA_011049595.1 Spirochaetota bacterium
ACCCTGTAGACTGGTTTAAAAACGAGCTGATTGTAAACCAAATACTGAAAGCCGATGAGGCATCCGAAGAGTGGAACCGGGCCCGGAAAAAGATCGAGCAGGTTACAGTGATGGCGGCTGAAAGCAGGGACCCGGATGTGAAGGACATCTATTTCGGTGTATATATCGACACAAGCAGCAGTGCAGGGCCTGGGTCTCCCGGTGACAGGTACAAAACAAAGAACATTCTAAAAAGCCCGAGGAACATACCGAGGGACAGCAAGGGGCAGATACTCGCCAGGCACGCGGTCGTGGAGGCGCTAACCGAGGAGATGATAAGGGACAAAAGAGTAGTCGTGTGGGGGGAGGATGTGGCCGAGCAGGGAGGCGCCTACAGCGCGACCCTGGGCCTTCTTGACATATTCGGCCGCGGCCGTATTTTCAACGCGCCCATATCGGAATCCGCCATCATAGGCACGGGGGTCGGCGCGGCCATGGTAGGGCTGAGGCCTGTGGTTGAGCTTATGTATATAGATTTTATTCTCCAGGCAATGGACCAGGTGGGGAACCAGGCTGCCAAGGCAAGGTACATGTTCGGGGGCCAGTACTGCGTGCCCCTCACGATTAGGGCCACCATCGGCGGGGGTAAAGGCTACGCGGGCCAGCACTCCCAGAGCCTCGAGGCTGTCGCGACGCAGTTCCCGGGTCTTAAGGTTGCGGCCCCTTCAAACTCCTACGATATGAAAGGTCTCTTAAAGACGGCGATCCGCGACGACAACCCCGTGCTTTTCATCGAGCACCAGATGGTGTACCTGGAAAAAGGCGTGGTGCCCGAAAAAGAGGATTACACCATCCCCTTCGGCAAGGCGAGGGTAGCCCGCGAAGGCAGGGACTTTACCATAGTCGCATATTCGAACATGGTGAGCAGGTCGCTTGCCGCGGCCGGGATCCTCGAAAAAGAGGACGGGATACAGGTGGAGGTCGTTGACCCGAGGACGCTTGTGCCGCTCGACGTGAAAACGATAAACGAATCGGTCAACAAGACCGGCAGGGCCGCTGTAGTCGTCCAGGCCAGCTACACCGGCAGTTTCGCGAGTCATATATCCCACGAGATAACCCGCGGCTGCTTCAAAAACATGAAGGGCCCGGTGAGGATCGTTTCAAGCTACGACGTGACGCCCCCGATGTCCCACACCCTTGAAATAGAAAACATGCCGTCATCGGAAAGAATAGCCCGGAGCGTGCGCGAGGAGCTGAAGGGCGGGTGAGATAAAAAGCGGGTGACAAAATCAGAAAATGAAATAATATCTTTGCCTTTTAATCATTACCCTGCTAAAATTAAGGTATAGTTTAATTACTGCAGGGTGATAATGTATATAGCCCGTGATCTGGCTTTCTCCTTATAATTTTACACCATGAAAAGGCGGGACACCGATGATCGACATTTAGTTGTAATAATTTCTGGTCAGATAGAAGGGTCCCAAACCTGTAGTCCGGTAAAATATTTCCGTAAATAACCCCGGTCCCGGGCAAGTAGTCTTTCTGCATGGCTGAAGGCGTGAGCGCCGATTAAAAAATCAGGGATGGTCTGTTTTTTTGATCCACCCCTTGAAAGGTAGAGAGCAAAATATTTACCCGCAAGCAAAGCACTTTCTTTTGAAGAAGGTATATATTCCAACTTCCAGTCTGAAAGAAATTCTCTGAACAAAACTTCATCATTTAGTGATGGATATATTTCCGCGAGAACACAATCGCATATAATAAGTTTACCATCACTATCGGCGGTCTTAAGCGCACCCTCTGATGATCTGGTAAAATTATCCGAATCAGCAAGAACATCAAGGATAACCGATGAATCAACTGCGGTAATCATTCTCTCACCTTTTTCAGATAATCATCGACAGTTATATTCCCCGGTACTTTACCCTTTCCCCGCCATTTTTGAAATACATCCACAACCTGTTTTTTTACAGCGATGAGCCTTCCTTTTTCAGTTTCTATTTCGAGCACAGTGCCCGGTGTAATTCCAAGTTTTTCCCTGACAGCTTTTGGAATAGTAATCTGGCCTTTTTCCGAGACAATGGTTTTCATACTTATTATATAATGATTCCTACTTCATTTGTCAAGAAAAATAACAGGCATGAGACGCAGTTTACGATTTAAATTTGCTTTTACGGCGTTCTCCATATAGTTTAACACAATGAAAGGGCGGGACAACTATGATCGATATTAAAAAATTGAGGGAAGATCCTGAGCATTTTAAAAAAGGCGCGGAGAAAAAAAAGTTTACCGCTGACATAGACGGGGCCCTGGCAATCGACGAAGAGAGAAGAAAACTGCAGGCTTCCCTGGACAGCCGCAGAAAGGTCCTCGGAGAAAAATCACGCCTCATAAAAAAAGAGACCGGTACCGGAAGGGAAAAGCTCCAGGCGGAGCTGAAAAGCTTTTCCAGAGCAATAAAGGAGGACGAGCAGAAGCTTAAAGACAACAAACGCGAGCTAAACCGCGTTCTTCTGACCATCCCGAACCCCCCGATGGACGATGTCCCTGTCGGGGAGGGCGAAGAGGACAATGTTGAGATCAGAAAGGTAAACAAGCCCCCGGAGTTTTCTTTTAAGCCAGGAGACCACGTCGAGATAGGGTCAGCGCTCGGTCTTTTTGACATAGAGCGCGGGGTGAAGGTCGCTGGCGCAAGGAGCTATTACCTGAAAAACGAGGGTGTCCTGCTCGAAAACGCGCTGATCAGGTACGCCATCGACGTGCTCATGGAAAGAGGCTACGCCCCCCTCATCACCCCAGTGATCGTCAGGGAGGACTGCATGGTCGGGTCGGGCTACTTCCCGGTTGGAAGGGAGGAGGCCTACGCGATCGAGAAGGACGGGCTTTACCTGATAGGCACGTCCGAAGTGACGCTCGTGTCCTATCACATGGACGAGATACTCGCGGAGGATGAACTGCCCTTAAAATACGCCGGGTGCTCAACGTGTTTCAGGAGAGAGGCCGGGAGTTACGGAAAAGATGTCAGGGGGCTGTACAGGGTGCACCAGTTCCAGAAAGTGGAGCAGGTCGTTATTTGTAAAAATGACGCAAAGGAGATGGCCCGGATACACGCGGAGCTTCTTTCAAACGCGGAGTTCATCGTTAAAAGCCTCGGTCTCGCTTACAGGGTCGTGGAGGTGTGCACAGGTGAGATGGGGATGGGCCAGATAAAGAAGCACGACATCGAGTGCTGGATGCCCGGCAGGTGCGGTTTCGGTGAGACCCACTCCTGCTCTTCGTTCGGAGATTTTCAGGCAAGGCGGTCCCGCATAAGGTACAAGGCCAAAAGCGGGGGAAACCAATTTCCCTTCACCCTCAACAACACGGCAGTAGCCAGCCCAAGGCTGATAATAGCGCTTGTAGAAAACTTTCAAAACGAAGACGGCAGTGTAAATATCCCTGAAGTGCTTGTTCCCTACATGGGAGGGAGAAAAAAGATCGGGTAGCGCGCGTGATCCTTTAGAAACTACCCGGGTTATTTATAGACCGGAGGAGGTATTGTTATGTCTGAGGTAAAGCAGAAAATAGGATGGATCGGCACAGGGGTTATGGGTAAAAGCATGTGCGGCCGCATCCTGGAAGCCGGTTATCCGGTAACTGTTCACACCCGCACAAAAGCTAAAGCCGGGCCCCTGCTCGAGCAAGGTGCTGAATGGGCGCCCGGTCCCGCTGCCGTGGCGGAGAGGTCTGAAATAGTATTTTCAATAGTCTCCTTCCCGGGTGATGTAAAAGAAGTGTACCTAACGTCTGGCGGAGTGCTGAGCAGCATGGCGCCCGGCAGTGTTGTAGTCGACATGACGACGAGCAGCCCCGGCCTTGCCGTTGAAATAAGCAGGGAGGCTGAAAAAAAGGGGGTCCGGGCGCTTGATGCCCCGGTGTCGGGCGGCGACATAGGCGCGAAACAGGGCACACTCTCGATAATGACGGGCGGCAACAGGGAAGCGTTTGACCGGGTGAAGCCGCTTTTCGAGCTGATGGGCAAAACCATAAACTACATGGGCGGCCCCGGCGCGGGCCAGCATACAAAAATGGCCAACCAGATCCACATCGCGACCACCATTATCGGCGCCGTCGAGAGCCTGCTGTACGCGCACAAGGCCGGGCTGAACCTCGATGAGGTCATCGCGGCGATCGGTAGCGGCGCTGCGGGGACATGGACAATAAATAACCTGGGCCCCCGTATCGTTAAAAGGAATTTCGACCCCGGGTTTTTTATTGAGCATTTTATAAAGGACATGGGTATAGCGCTCGATGAGGCAAAAAAGATGGACCTGTGCCTCCCCGGCCTATCCCTGGCGCACCAGTTTTACCTATCAGCGAAAGCCCTCGGGCTCGGGAAGCACGGGACCCACGCTCTGAGCCTGGTGTTTGAAAAGATGAACGGGCTGGACATGGACAGCCTCAAGTAGCCGTCCAGCTGAATAGATTTCGTAATATCTCAGTTAAGATGAAAAATGAGTTTATAAAAAACAAGGCACTAAACAATGCTTTTTTCGGCCAATGATAGATGAAGATTTATCAATAGATGGTTTGCTTGGGGTAAAGCATTCTGTTCCTTCAGGGAAGAAGGCCAAACTTGTTTAACTGATTATTATACTTATCCGGAATCCTTCGTAGGTCATCAATTCTTTTCCGAGTTCGATCCAATTGTATACCTTGCCTTTTGTCACAATTTCAGGAAGCTCTCCATCAAAGGTATCATCCCATTCAATTGTGCCCTGGATATTTTCATATTCATCTTTAACCGCAGATTTGTCATCTACCTCTTTCTTTTCCGCAATTTTCAATAACTTACGGAATTGAATGGGATCATATATTTCTTTTCCTTTTGGATCCCAACGTGTTCCTCCCCAATTAGATATACGACCATTATCATCACAAACAGGACACCACCATTGGAGTTCTGTGCCGTTTGGGTGCAGTTCTGAACAAATAATGCCGGTACACGGTATCCTGCCAGGGCGCCTTCTGCATTTGATACCAGAATAATTATTTTTGGCAGGTACCCTAGCTACTGTTCCTTCAATAATTGATCCAAAATATTCAGCGAGTCTTATAGCCTCTTTTGGTAATCTATAGGCTTCCTCGTCTGGGTAGTCAAAATCTGACATATTCGTAATCCATGTATCACCCATTTTTCAATCCTTTAATTTCATTGCTCTGGTTTAATTTTACTCAAATGAAAAAATAATGCAAGAAAGATACGAAAGAAACTAAAAACTTTTTTCGCCAACATGCACCCTTGGGAATAGTTGTGAATTTATTTTGACAAACCAGCACAAAAAACTAGTAGAATAAACAGCATGTTTCCATTATTATGCTAATAGATATAGCAAAACGAAAAAAGAAGAAATCATTACCACCACGCACTAAGAGAATGAAACGATCACAGAGGATGCAGTCAGCAAAACAGTGGTTGAATAACTTTTACCATGATAATGTTATTCGAGCATATCGAAAACGATATAGTGTGGGCGGAATGCCTTATGGAGTTACATGGGAAGAAGCCGAAAAGGAGGGTTTATAGGAAGATGAAGAATAGGAGAAACTTTTTCTCCTTGACTCCCAAACGGGGTAATCTACATCGCTGTTTCTCGAATCTGCTAATAAAATTAACCTGAAAGGAAAAAAATAAATGGATAAAATTCAAATAGACACGGATATGTTAATCTGTGCTTTGGAGGATCAAAACTTCGAAGTAAATCACTATCTGGATATAAAAACAGGAGAAATCGTAACTCTTACGGATCTTGATATTCCGGAGGAAGATGAGCTGCGGGAAAGTCTCGATAAGGATAAAGATAGATATATTTACATAGAGCCAATTGATTCGAGAGAAAGCTTTGAAATAATGGAAAGGTTTGTTTATCAACTCCCGGAAGGAAAAAGTAAAAACAATCTTGATGAGGCCTTGAGGCGGCGAAAACCTTTCAGGCAATTTAAAGATACATTGTATGACTATCCCGATATTAAAGAAAAATGGTTTCAATATCACAATCAAGAGATAAAAAAAATAGCCCGGAAGTGGCTGCAGTATAATAGCATCGATTTTGAACTATTTCCACTTCCAGAGGAGAGAATTCAGAAAGAGAAGAAACAGAGGGAACATATTCTAAGCAAGAAACGAATTAAGTATTTATCGTATGGTTTTAGTTTGATGTACGATGAAATCAAAAATGACATAGGAACGCTTTCCAGGAATGAAAAGGAAACGGAAAATACCTGGCTCTGGGATGTACTTCCGCCGATTGGAAGAGCGGAATTAAATATAAATATGGCCTTTAAACTATTAACATCTTTGATAACGCTTGTATATAAATTTCATATTGAAGAAGATTTTATGCTTGGTAATAGAGCTGAAGAACTGCTCTTACATATTGCTATTGAAAACGCTATAGGGATTGCGGATGGTGATCAAGTTGAAATAGAAGATTACAATAATTTTATCGGATATTTCTATGAGGATACGGACTTTCTTATGATGTATGATCAAGAATATGATGGTATTGATGAGAGTCCAATTGGTGAAATGATGAGTATTGGATCACTCTCTCCAAAAGATTGGTTTTCTCCATATAACAAGCCCAGGAGACAGCATCCATTTTTTTGGCATGATGAAGAAAGATTGAAGTTTCCTGCAAATAAAGAAATAACAGATGATTTGTACAATTCAGATTAGCCTTTGGTTCATTTTGGTCAATCTATTCACCTAATCGACACCTCACTAAATATTTTATTTTTTTACATTTTCCTAAGTTTTGCTTTTATCTTTCCGGTAAGGTATAATCAATAGTGATATTGACCTCGCCGGGCACGGAGACATCGGGAGTATTTTCCTCAAACCTGCACCTTCGGAATAGTCGCACTGAATATTTCATTATTTACTTAACATTTGCTTTTATCCTTCCAGTGAGATAAAATAATCTTTAATATTGACCATGCCGGGCACATTAATGAGAAGTGCTAAGTCATTGAAGAAACAGCCACACTCAAAGAAAAATACAACTCAGAATTTGAAATGACAGTGTTTTCAAAGATAGCAGTTTTAAATATGAAGTTGTTAAAACCAATAATATTCAGATTTTAAAGCAGGATTATATGTAAGATGAGAAAAATATATAATTTCGGGAAAATATATGGATAAAAAAAAGACTAATAAAAAATTTGATTTTGAATGGATAATGATGTATGCTTTTTATAGCAACCCCGCCGCGCCTCTGCTTTGTATGCTTAATTTCGGCGGGTATTTTTTTACCAATAGGGGGTAGTATGGAATATACTAAGCCCTCTCTTACCTATGAAGAACAAGCCGATCTTCTTATTTCTCGCGGGCTTTTAGCTGACCGGGACATCCTCATCGCAACACTTCAAAACGTTAATTATTATCGTTTAGTTAAACTTAGAAACCCACCTGCTTTGCAGGTGGTCATGTCCTGATGGCTGTGCCGTAATACGATGGCGGATTACTAAGAGAGAAGATGGCGGTGGGGCTGTTCACGAGGTATTGTGTGGTGAAGAGGAAAGCATAGTGGAAACGAGTTTCTGGAGTTGGGTGCGAGAGGATCGTGGGGAGTGATGCGCAGTGGATCAAGACTCGGAGGTGCGTGAAATGCCAGGAAGGGAAGTAGAGGCCAAAGTATGAGCAGCAGGAATTCAGCCCCTTTTAGGGGCATCCCAAAGCCACCTGCTCTGCAGGTGGATTCTTTACTAATTATTTTCCTATCAATAGTATCTTTTTTTACTGCTGAAGATATCATGGCAGAAGTGTCAATAGAAGATTTGCAAGGTATTTGGACTAATCCTTTTTATTTAACAAACTGGG
>DRHN01000312.1 GCA_011049595.1 Spirochaetota bacterium
TGCTGTTGAAAAAGATATCTTCATATTACTAAAGTAATATAGAAAACTAAATCAAGCGATAAGAATAAATAGCAGGTGTATTATGTCAATAAAAACAGGCGGATTGTTTTCGAATGAATGTCACCAAATTATTAACTCTGCTGCTCAATTTCTCATCTTTCAGGCACCTGGAACTGGGGTAAATATCACCTGGTTCAAGAAATTATATTGTTAAAAGGAGGAAGTTAGGCAATGAAAAAATTAAGATTATTTTTAACCGTATTTACGATTATTTGTTTTTTGCTTTCTGCCGGAGTGGTATTCGCCGGGGGTAAAAAGGCGGCTCCCAGGGAAGATAGTGTGACTGAAACAGCGGAAGAAGAAATGGTTACCAAAGAACGGACGGACGCTGACTGGTGGAAGGCCCCTTCCGGCGGCAAGATGCTGGCGGATGATTTGCCATCGGTGGATAAAAATGCGGGTCCCTTTGTGATAGCATTTGCCAATAACGATATGGAATCTGGATTTACAATAGATGTATGGAATGGTTTTGAAGAAGCTGTAAAAAAGTATCCAAATGTTGATCTTCAAATGTATGATTGTAAAAATAACCCGGAAGATTCTCTAAAAGTGGTTTTTGATATTCAGACCCTGAACCCGGATCTCGTTATCTATTTTAACTGGGTAGGGGCCGGTCAGGAAATGGCAAGGTGGAGTGAGGAAAATAAAGTTCCTGAGATTGAAGTTGATGTGCCGTATGGAGAAAAAGCATGGTTTTACGGTGTAAACAACCCGATGACCGGTATCCTTGGTGGAGAAAAATTGGGAGCATGGGTAAAGAAAAACTGGGCCGGTGAAGACATATGGATTGTGCAAAATACGGAGTACGAGTCCGGAGAGGACGTCTATCTCAGGAATTCCGAATTTTTGAGGGTGTTTCTGGAGACTACAGGGGATTCTATTAATGTCATGAATATGGGCAAAGATGGTAAGGTAGATGAGCTTAACGGTGACACGAGCCCTGAATTAGGGCTACAGCTGTTTTCTGAATGGTTGACCGCGCATCCGGATGCCGATCATGTCGTTGTCTGGTCTATGACCGATGAAGCCGCTTCCGGTATGTATGCAGCCGCTAAAAACCAGGACCGGCTGGAGGATTGCATTTTTGGCAGTATAAATGGAACCTCCCACGCATTCAATATCATTGTTGAAGATAAACGGTATCTCGGTTCTATAGCGATATTCCCTGAATACTACGGGGAAGAACTCTTGCAGATGGCGGTCGCGATACTGACCGAAAAAGAAATTCCAAAATCCGTAGTCACTAAATACATGTGGCTTTCAGTTGATGACTTGGGTGAATATTATCCACAGTATTTCAAATAAGACGTAAAATATTTAAACGCAGGTCCTTACTGTTCATGATTGGACTTCTGCCTGGAAGGACGGGTTTGGGCCCGGCCTTTCAGGATAGATAATGATTAAACCTGAAGGATTTGAATGCCCAAAAAGTATTTGGTGATAAATGTGGGTGTGAGCAGCTAAATTAATAACTCTAAAGGTAAGAAATAATGTCGGATTTCAAAAACATTACTGTCACTGAAAAACGGTCTTTCAAAGATATGGAGTTAAGGGAAATTACTCTTTTTGGAGTTCTGGTAGTATTAGTTATTGTTTTCTCCTTTCTTGCTCCAAATTTTTTAAAATTAAATAATTTTATGAATTTGGGTATGTATTCAGCCTCCTTGGCAGTCACGGCCGCCGGAATGACTTTTGTAATTATCACCGGGGGGATAGATATATCGGTAGGGGCTATCATGTCCAGTTCCGGTATTTTTACTGCCAACCTTTTACTATTGACACAGAATGTTGCGCTGTCAGTAATTGGCGGTATTCTATTGGGAATCCTAATCGGGTTTTTTAACGGGATGCTTGTGATAAAACTAAAGGTAGAGGCGATTATTATAACAATCGGGACAATGTCTATTCTAAGAGGGACAGTGTATCTGCTTTCACAGGGGAGGATGGTAGCTTATAAAAGGGTGCCGGCTTTTGATTATTTTGGTCCTCAAAGGCTTTGGGGCATACTGCCAATGGCCCTTTTAATTATGGTTATCGTTTATGTTATCGGAAGTTTCGTTTTATCAAATCTTAAATTCGGCAGGCATATTTATGCTATCGGGAGCAATCCTGAAAGTGCCAGGCTTGCCGGAATCAAGGTCAATCTCGTTTACACAATGGTGTTTGTAATAAGTGGTTTTTGCGCCGCTATTGCCGGTATTGTTCTCACTTCCCTGCTGGGTGCGGGTATGCCAAAAATCGGGTTTGGCAAGGAGATTGATATTATCGCGGCTACCATCCTGGGTGGCACCGCGGTGCGCGGTGGAAGAGGAAAACTGATCGGCACCTTACTTGGAGTTTTAATAATAGGTGTGGTTGGAAACGCTCTAACACAGTTGGGACTGATAACTTTCTGGCAGGATATATTTAAAGGGGTAATCCTCATCCTGGCAGTATATTTTGACCAGGTAAGAGAGGCGAGGGCTTCGGGATAATTTCTTTATTTTAAAAATTGAGATAGAAAGGTATTTACTGCCCGGTAATACTTAACCTATGGCAAGCGGAGACAAAAGTGAAAGAGAAAAAGAGTGGCCCTGTTTTAGAGGTAAAAAATATCAAGAAAAACTTCGGGGGAGTCGAAGCGCTCAGAGGGGTCAGTTTCGATTTGTACGAGGGTGAAATATTGGGAATCGTTGGAGACAACGGGGCCGGAAAGTCTACTTTGATAAAAATTATTTCCGGTGTATACGAAAAA
>DRHN01000313.1 GCA_011049595.1 Spirochaetota bacterium
GCAAAAAACATGCCAACCTGCGTTGTAAAAGGGGTCCCGGTTTTCCTTGCGGGCTGTTTTAATATAATTTGTTGTATATAGACAATTACAGGTAAGGAGCTCGATCAAAAAACTGTTTTTATACAATTAACCACTAAAACCGTGTACAAAAAACATGGGTAATTAACATTGCAGCTGTTCTTTTTTGTTACGAATTGTTTCACATGCGGGCAGTTCCGGTTTATGTATTTTACCGGGAGATCCAATACCGGCTAAAGATATGGCGATCACCTGCACATAATGCCATGCTGTGTAAGAGATTTTTAAATGAGCGGTGGTTCTAATGAGCAATGGGAACCTATGGCAGGACAGTGATGCAAGTTTCCTGTTGGTTGCCTCGATAATAATGTCTCCCTTTTCCTGGCCCTCGATCTGATCTCGAAGCTTATTGATCTCTCTTTTCAATCTCTTTCTCTCGAGGGCCTGCTGGACTGTTAGAAGCATCCGTTCCGGATTTCCAATAAGTTATACAAAAACTGCCCGAAAACAGGCGCTTTCCGGCATCAAAAAAAGAGAAAAACTTTCAAATACTTGTTAGAATTATATAATTGCTGATAATTAAAAGGGTTACGGTTTTATAGAATTACTAAATAAAATGGCATGTATTTTGCTAAACAAATGCAAACGGCTTTGACCAACCCTGATTCAGCCAAAACCAAGGGTAGGCTGTACTCGCGAGCAGCTTGCGCTTAGCAGGAGGGGCTGCTAAGTTTGGTGAAAAGGGAACAATTACTTGTTTTCCTGTCGTGTAGTTCTTCCACTTCTGGTGACTCCCCTTTTGACTCACTTTTTTAAAACCATTAGTGGTCAGTATCCCGATTATCTCTTCCGCTTTCAATCGTCTCTGTTTTCCAGACACTTATACCGCTACCTCATAGACCTTGGCTCTGGGATTTACATCCTGATCATCAGGTTCCAGGTACAGCTGAATCGCTTCCTTTATATTTTCCATGGCTTCTTCTTCCGTCTCCCCACAGCTCGTACAACCCGGAAGCTCCGGGCATACCGCACTGTAGCTTTTTACTTCTTTGTCATACTCTATGATTACTCGTATCTTCATGATTTTCACCTTTGTACTTCCGCATTTTCTTTCAATAATCCATCCAGTTTCACCTATTCAAGCTACTCCTATCATCTTTTTGAACATCTCCAACGATCCCGCATCCTAGCGTTCTAACACCTCCTCATACTCATGATATACCCATCTTAAATATTATTCTACACTTTAAATTGAACAAACAATATCTTTCAAATATCTTCCCTGTACAGCTCGTTTTTATTGCGCGCCTGCCTGCAGGCCGTGCTTTTGCATCTTTCTCCACAGCGACGCTCTGGCTACACCAAGATCCCGGGCTGCGCGGGTCTGGTTCCAGTGGTTCTTTTTCAGGGACTGCAAAACATATTCCCTCTCGAGCCTTTTGACCGCGTCCATCAAATTCAGATCATCCGGCACCTTCTGTGACTGGTCCTGCTTTCCATCGAGCCTGAATATATTCCTCACATCCGAAACCGTAACGGTTTTTGAAGATCCAAGAGCAACAGTTCTCTCGATAAAATTCGCGAGCTCTCTCGCGTTTCCCGGCCAGTCATACTCAAAGAGAATTTCCAGGGCTTCCGGGGCAAACCCTTTTATGTCCTTTTTAAACTTTTGTTTAAAGATCTCGAGGTAATGTATCAGCAGGCTTTCTATGTCTTCTTTCCTCTCCCTTAAAGGCGGTATTTTTATAGGTATGACATTCAACCGGTAGTAAAGATCCTCCCTGAATGCCCCCTCTTTTACAAGGGACGCAAGTTTCCTGTTGGTTGCCGCGATTATTCTGACGTTCAGGGGGGCAGTTATGTTGCTGCCGACCCTGCGTACTTCCCGGTTCTGCAGCACCCCCAACAGTTTTACCTGAAGCTGTAGAGGCATGTCGCCGATCTCGTCCAGCAGGATGGTCCCGCCCTCCGCCTCCTCAAACAGCCCCTTTTTGTCCTTTATCGCCCCCGTGTACGCCCCCTTAACATGGCCGAACAGCTCGCTTTCGAGAAGCTGCTCGGGAAGAGCGCTGCAGTTTACAGTTATAAATGGATTCCCGCTTTGAGCGCTTTCATAATGTATTGCCCTGGCGACAAGTTCTTTTCCGGTCCCGCTTTCTCCTTCAATAAGAACAGTTGAGTCAATTTTTGACACCATATTTACCATTTCAAGGATTTTGCGCATTTTTTTACTTACCGCGATAATAATGCCTCCCTTTTCCTGGCCCTCGATCTGATCTCGAAGCTTACTGATCTCCCTTTTCAATCTCTTTCTCTCGAGGGCCTGCTGGACTGTTAGAAGCATCCTTTTTATTTCAAGAGGTTTCGTTATATAGTCAAAGGCTCCCTGCTTTATAGCTTCAATTGCCGAGTGTATCGAGCCGTGACCCGTTATCATTATAACTTCAGGGGCATAATCCTGCTTCCCGGTGCATCTTAAAATATCAAAACCGCTGAAGTCGTCCATCAGCAGGTCGGTAATTACAAGCTCGTACTCGTTGCTTTCGAGCATTTTAATGGCATGATCGCCCGAGCTCGAACATTCCACATTATACCCGTTCTTCTCCAGAAGTTTGGTAAGGAAGGAAACAATTGCCTCATCGTCATCTACCACAAAAATTGAATCTTTTTTATCCATACCCTATCACCCCGGCACTATTGCCAATGATTTTACTTAAAGTATAAAATCATTCTTCCCGGATTTCCAATAAGTTACAGGAAAACTGCCCGAAAACGGGCACTTTCCGGCATCAAAAAAAGAGAAAAACTTTCAAATACTTGTTAGAATTATATAATTGCCGATAATTAAAAGGGTTATGGTTTCATAGAATTATTAAATGAAATGGCATATATTTTGCAGTAACAAATGCAAACGGCTTTGACCAACCCTGATTCAGCCAAAGCCAAGGGTAGGCTGTACTCGCGAGCAGCTTGCGCTTAGCAGAAGGGACTGCTAAGATTGGTGAAAAGGGAACAACAGATCGTTAGATTGAGTTCCATTCCGGACGCAAATCCGGAGGCTTGATTCAACTATTCAGAGTGCGGAGTTAAAAAACCCGGAGTCCGTTTAGGAATCGTTTTGAGTTCACTTGATGAACATTACCGGGTACCACAAAAGACCTCCACTGCCAAACACCTGGAGGCATGCTCTTTTACATGTCGGCAGATATCCCGGCACGATTTGCTTATACCCGGGGGATTACGTTCCCCGGGCAGCTCCGCGGAGTCACCTAAAATGAGTCATCCCGATAAAAAGAAAGTTATGTCAAAAAGAAACGATATCTCACCCGAATGACCCTTATTTTATTCACTTCGACCATAAACCGGCCTGCATATTTTTCCCGGATGGGGTGTTATTCCCGCAGCCTGCTTTTTATCTCGACAAATATTTTATCCAGTTTGTCATCGCTTATTATCCCCCGCACATAGTTTCGTTTCGATGTATGATACGAAACTTTCAGCAGGGGAAATTTATCGTTAAAACTGTACTCGGCGCCGTGGACGAACTTCAAATGACCTGTTTCCATGCCCTTTTCCTTTAAAATTATTTTTATCCGATCAAACGCTTTTTGTCCCAGCACAAGTACAACTTTTATGCCTTTCAATGACTCCAGTTCTTTTTTTAAATAATTCAGGCACGCCGACATCTCATTCCTGTCGGGTTTATCTTCCGGGGGCGCGCATCGTACCACATTTGTTATAAAAACATCTTTTAATTCCAATCCATCGAACCGGTCTTTTGAAACATTTTTGTTTGAAAACCCCGCCCGGTAAAGGGCGCTGTAAAGAAGGACCCCTGCCGCGTCGCCCGTGAACGGCCTTCCTGTTCTGTTGGCCCCGTGTGCCCCCGGCGCGAGCCCTACTATTAATACACTTCCGTCCGGGTCTCCGAACCCCGGCACCGGCTTTCCCCAGTACTCCTCATTCAGAAATCCTTTCCTTTTGCCTTTTCTTGTGCCGGCCCACTCGAGCAGCCGGCCGCATCTATTGCAGTTGATGATCTCCTCGTAAAAACCGGCCGGCAGCATAAACGGTTTACCTCAATAGGTCCTCTAAGTTTATCAGGTTCATTTCCGGTTCGGGAAGCGAGTCTTTTACTTTTTCCCACTGGATGTCAAATTTCATTTCATCGATATCCGCCGAAGCCGATCTTTCATAAGCGCTGCTTATGCGGGAATCCATCTGAGGGTGAGTGTCAATGTACCGAAATATTTTCATGTAGTCAAAACCTTCATTACCTTCATTTTGTATCATGTTTTCCAGGGCCTTTCCCATGTGAGCAGGATCGATCCCGGCAGAGATCAAAAGCTCGAACGCGAAATCGTCCGCCAGCTGCTCGACCGACCTCGAATACTTTATGTTCGCTGCCTCGCGTAATATCCTCTGTGCCAATACCTGCCCTCCCCTGCCCCCCAGCGCCGAAAAAAAAGCCGCTATACCCATCTGCCTCATTATGCTTTTTACGGAATCGCGGTTTACAACGTGACCTAACTCATGAGCGAGAACTGCCGCCATTTCCTCGGGGCTCTCGAGCTCCATGATCAACCCCGAATACACGACAATCAGCCCTCCCGGGAAATTCACGGCATTTACAACCGGGGAATGCAGTACCAGAATCTCAATCTCATAAGGAAGAGGATCTAATTCCGCAAGCAGTCTGCCGGCAATAGAATCAAGGGCCCGGTCAAGCGGGGGGGACTCGGTTAAATACTCTGTTGTCTTTATACTTTTGGATATCACAGATTTTAAAGTCGACTCAAGGGTGAGCACTGCCGGGCGCGGCGAGCGCGGCTGCAGGGATGATCTGTTTTTTACAACCCTGGCAAACCCCAGACCCACAAAAACCATTACAATGACGGCAGCAAGGATTATCCCCAGGTCTCTTAATAGATAAAATCCTTTCCTCAATATCCCTCCGGGGGTCTGTTCTCTTTTAAAGCTGCTTCGAGTGAAACCGCGTTAGGCCCGTAAAAACGGCTGAACGCCACTCTTCCAAAAAAGGGAAAATAAAAGAAGTTGCCCTTCCTCGCCCTGACGAGGGCCGCAATAGAAAATATGACGTACAGGATATTACCGCAGACCATTATGCCCAGTAAAACAAAGAACCCCGACGTAAAAGATAATCCTGTGATCAGGATACGGAACAGCCACACTATAAGCGCTACATTGAGAAGTGTAACGGGTATTTGAGACAAGAGCGACTGCAGTGCGTGGAACGCCACGAACCTGGATGTCTTTTTGTTGACATAAAAGTAAATGACTGCGGCTATGAGATTTAGAATAGGGAGCGGCAGCCCGACTGCCCATGCGGCGAACATCATAAGGTAGGCGCCCGTGGCATCATCCTTTTCAGCGCTGCTGATCTCGTCAGGTTGTGGCAGTGTTTTTTCTTCGCTGCTCATAAAACCTCCTATGGCTGTAATGAAAAAGGAGGATATTCGTCGGTAAAATAGCCCATGTACAGGGTGACCCTCATGCCCCAGCGCATAACCGCGATATTGAACTCGTGCCATTTTTCAGGATATTCAGCCTTGAAGAGCACGGCCCAGAAGGCAAGAAATACCAGGAACTTGGATGCTATTCCCAGCCCGTAAAGACATATACCATGAGGTATCATAACGTAAAACCCTCCAAGTAAGGCCCTTAACAGCAGAAGCCCGCGGCTGACCCTTTCGGGTCTTTCAATTTTCAGGTAGGCGTTCTCGCTTGTTCCCTTGAGACCGAAGGCCGGGTACCCGTCGATCAGGTTGTTGGTCACAGCCTGGACCCTGAGGTTCCAGTTAAGCAGCCTCACCTGGAAACTAAATATGTTTTCCGGAAACCTGGCCGTAAAGAGTATGGCCCAGAAGGTGATAAATTCCAGGACGGCCCCCCATACAGCGACGAAAAATATTAGAAAGTAATGAGGAATAGAAATATAAATCCCCCCGAATAAAGTACGCAAAATAAGCTCCCCTCTTGAATACCTTTCCTGATGATTGATTACAAACTCCATACTTTCCTCCTTTATTGTTGTTTTAATTGTACGATTACAACATTAATAGTATAAGTTAATTTTTTCCACATTTCCAGTCTTTCATACCGGGATCCATTTTTTTTTAATTAACCGTTTTACTCAATAATAATAAAGATAATAAAATGTGAAAATTTAATTGATAAAAATGTAAATTATTAGTTGAAAAAAATTGACTTTGAAATAATAATTTAGATAAGTTTAAAGCTGACCGGTGCTGCTCGATAATTCCGGTCAGGGTAAATTATATCCTATGAGCAAATAGCAGGCCATATAAAAAAATGGAGGAATAAAATGAAAAAATTTGCATTGATCGCATTGATCGTATTTATTTTACCGGTTTTTATCTTTGCGGCCGAGATCAGGGAAATCGGGCGTGTCGAAACAAACAAAGGCGAACTGAAAGTAAAATCGAACCAGGGCGGGGATGTCTATCTGGACATCATATCCATCAGTATCAAGTTCAACGAAGACGAAAAGGCCGAACTTATACCTGCCCTGAAAACAGCCATTGATTTCGTGGGAAAAGCTGAAAGAACTGATATCACCCTGACCGTAAAGACCGGAGGGATACAACAGAAGACTCATACTGATCTGGATGCCGGTCTTTCCGTCTATTTCAAAACCGAAGAGGGCAGAGGCAGGATCTTTTTCATCTTGAAAGATTCCGCGACCGCGTTGTTTCTCAAGGCCTACATAAGCAAAGAGCAATGTGAGAAGCTCGTGGGCTTGCTTAGAAAAACCACGGAAAAATTTAAAAGCATTGAAGACCAGATAAAGCTGTTTGAGATGTAGATGATCATAGGAAACTTAAATCCTATTTACTAATATATTCTTCAGCCCTTACAATATTGCACTCAAACTTTCATCGCATCCAGGTCCCATCTGAAAGTCCGGGCATTTTACTAAGGTCTTTAAAACCCTTATTTTCGCAGCGTGTCTTCGAGCGCGCGCCCTGTTTCTATATATCGCCCGTATAAATTCCTGTATGTCGCTGCCTTTGACTTGTCAGGATGATATGTCGTCAAAAACCCGTTGCCCATGGCTTTTTGAGCATCCAGGATCGACGCGTATATGCCCGAGGCAACTGCTGCAAACATCGACGCGCCGAGAGCATCTGCCTGGTCTGACCGCGCCATCATTACGGGCACGTCCAGCACATCACTCATGACCTGCATAACAAAAGGTGATTTTTTCGGGATACCTCCGGAAGCGACTACCTCTTCGATATCTATCCCCTCCTCCTTGAAACGCTCGATTATTGCTTTCGCGCCGAAAGCTGTGGACTCGACAAGCGCTTTAAAGATCGTCACGGCTGACGTTCCGAGTGTCAGCCCGGTGACCGCGCCCTTGAGCTTCTGGTCGGCATATGGTGTTCTTCTGCCGTTGAGCCAGTCCAGGGCGACAGGTGCGGATTCGGTAACATCCAGTTTCGAAGCTTCTTCGGAAAGTCTGGCGATCAATTCCCCTTCGATCCTGTCCTTTATTTTTAACACGGTATCGCTGTCGACAACCCCCGATCCGGTGAGCATGTTTTCAAAGGGCCATGAGAGAACATCCCGGAACCACGCGTAGACATCTCCGAAAGACGACTGCCCAGCCTCAAGCCCGATCATCCCCGGTATGATCGACCCGTCAACCTGGCCGCATATTCCACCGACCAGTTTATCGCCCACAACTTCCCGTGATGCCACGGCCATATCACATGCTGAGGTCCCGAGGATCATCACAAACCTCTTTTCAGTGATCTCGGAACCCACGGCCCCCATGTGAGCGTCAAAGCTGCCTGCCGCAACGGCCGTTCCGGGCTTAAGCCCGAGCTTTTTGGCCCATTCACCGGTAAGCCCCCCGGCAAGCCCATCCGCTGTGGTTGTCTTTGAGTACAACCTGCCCCTGAGCCCGGCCAGCAGCGGGTCGACTTCAACGAGAAAATCCTCAGGCGGCAGCCCGCCCCATTCGTCGTGCCACATAGCCTTGTGGCCCGCGGCGCAGCGGCCGCGCTTTACAGAAACAGGGTCCAGGTTCCCTGTGAGCAGGGCCGGAATCCAATCCGAGTGCTCTATCCAGGAATAAGCCGCGTTTCGCACATCCCGGTCAGTCCGCAGGACGTGGAGTATTTTCGACCAGAACCATTCGGAAGAGTAGACACCCCCCGAGTATTTTGTAAAATCAGCGCCGCCCCACCCCCTTGCGGTTTCATTGATCCTGTCCGCCTCGTTTACCGCGGTATGGTCTTTCCATAAAACGAACATAGCGTTGGGGTTACCGGCAAAATCATCTCTTAAAGCCAGCACGGTTCCGGATTTGTCGACAGGCGCCGGTGTGCTTACCGGTGAATGGGCCAAAAAGCTCGGGCTTAAGCCCGGAACGGCCGTTGCGGCAGGCAGCTTTGAC
>DRHN01000314.1 GCA_011049595.1 Spirochaetota bacterium
AATCTGCATGGCAGTATACGACCGAATTGGTGAAAAAGAAGATAAAGGAGCATGAATACCGGATAGATGATGAGGCAGGAAAGGAGCTCGATAGAATATATGAAAAAGCAAAAAAAGACAAAAAGCTCGAAGATTCTTTCAGGTTTAATAGAGGAAAATGATCGTTCTAACCGGCGGGCAAATTGTGCATAGATCAAGGCATTCACTGTGTACTTTTATGTGCTTAAGATAAAATTATTAAAAACATTGAGGAGTATCTATGTTTGATGAATTGCCGGAATCAATTATCCGCTGTGATGAAGAAGAGGCAAAGAGTTTAACACAGAAATATCCGGACCGCGGGAAAGAGCCTGAAGATATTTTAAAGAACGGCCTAATAGCGGGGATGGATGTTGTGGGGCAAAGATTCAGGGTTTACGAAATGTATTTACCCGAAGTAATAATGTCGGCGACAGCGATGAAATCCGCGATGGGTTTATTGAAACCTATGCTTTCAAAAACAGAACGTTCAGCAGCCGGAAAGTTCGTTATGGCCACCATAGAAGGGGATGTACACGATATAGGAAAGAACCTGGTCACGATGATGCTGGAAGGCGCCGGATGCGCTGCGGGCTGTAAATCTTACCAGGAGACTGGCAGGAAAATAGAGACCGGTTGAACCCATGCTGTGATTTAATAAATCAATGTTAGACAAAAAAACTCTCGCTGTTTATTCTCATAAAATTCGGCTATTGACAGCATTTTATTAAAAGTATATACTAAATAATCAATATTACAAAAAGGTCTTTGATCTGGTTCAAGAACAGAATGACTGCCTGATTCCGGTACTCACAAGGAAACAATTGTAATTAATGATTCCAATATATTGTATTTAAGAGAGATAAAATGGCTCCGAAAAGCGCTCTTTGGTTGAAAGGTATCAGTAAAACATTCGGGAATGTGATCGCCGTAGAAGATTTCAGCCTTGATATTGAAGATGGGGAGTTCATTTCCCTGCTCGGGCCAAGCGGCTGCGGGAAAACTACACTGTTGAGAATTGTGGCCGGTTTTGAGGTTCCCGATTCCGGTGAGGTCCTGATCAACGGGACAAACATCCTTGACATGCCTCCGAATAAAAGACCGATGAACATGGTGTTCCAAAGATACGCTCTTTTTCCTCACATGACAGTTTACGAAAATATCGCTTTCAGCCAGTTTTTAAAAAAAAGGCCCAGGGAAGAAATCGAAGGTAAAGTAAGTAAAATGCTCGAGCTGGTGCAGCTCGAGGGATTCGAGTCCAGAAAACCGGAACAGCTTTCAGGCGGGCAATGTCAGAGAATAGCCCTTGCACGCGCCCTGATCAATGAGCCGAAGGTCCTGCTTCTCGATGAACCTCTGGGAGCGCTGGACTTGAAGATCAGAAAGCAGATGCAGATCGAGCTTAAAAACATACAGGAAAAGCTCAGAATAACATTTATTTATGTCACTCACGATCAGGAAGAAGCCCTCGTAATGTCGGACAGGATCGTATTGATGAGATCGGGAAAAATAATACAGGCGGACGCTCCCAAAAGAATATACAGTCACCCCAATTCCAAGTTTTCGGCTTCGTTCATCGGGGAGAGCAATATCTATGAAGGGGTAGTTGACGGAGTTGAAAAAGACCATTTATCGATTGATGTTGACGGGATGCGGTTCAAGGTCAATCGTACCGTTGATGTAAAAAAGGGAGACAGGGTCTTTCTGGCAATAAGGCTTGAAAAAGTCAAGAAAATCGGGGAAGAAGAGAACAGGACATATGATAATATGGTTGAAGGGCAGTGTGAAGATATTGTGTTTTTTGGTTCCCTGGTTAAATATTATGTAAAATTATCGAATAAAATCGAGATGCTGGTGGAAGAAAATGTGAAAGAAGAAGATGAAGCGTCCCAAACGGGACAGAATAATATCGGCGACACAATCACTCTGGGATTTAAAAGGACCGATGTAAATGTATTTTTGGAATAATAGAAGATATTTTTAAAAAGGAACGGACATCGTTAATGCAGAAAAGTAAAAGACACATATATCTGCTTTCTCCACTTTTTACATATTTCACTATATTTTTCTTTGCACCCCTCTTTATACTGTTCATATATAGTTTCTGGCGGACTACGTCGACAGGCCTCGTTCCGACTTTTACCTTGTACAACTATCTGTACATATTCTCGAGACCGCTCTACCCTTCAATAATATTGAAATCGATCCGAATTGGGTTTATCACCTCCATAATATGTGTGGGGCTGAGCTATCCGATGGCGTATTCGCTGACGTTTAAATATAAAAAACTCCAGGACTTTGTTCTGTACCTTATCCTGATCTCGCTTTTCAGCAGTTACCTGGTGCGGGTTTACGCGTGGAAAACCATCCTGGGTTACAACGGTCTTATCAATCAGATTTTAAAGCACCTGGGTTTGATAAAGGAGCCGCTTACATTTCTTCTTTACAGCCCCACTGCCGTGATCATAACCCTTGTTTTTATTTTTATACCTTTTACGATTCTTCCGATATACTCCTCTCTGCAAAATGTGGATGTGGACTGTATCGAAGCCGCGAGAGACCTGGGCGCGGGAATGCACAAGGCTTTTTATAAAGTAACGCTTCCCCTCAGCATGCCCGGTGTTATCACAGGTTTTATTTTCAGCTTTGTGCTTGCAGCGGGTGATTACGTTACGCCGCAGATGGTAGGGGGGACAAGAGGTCTGATGATCGGGAGGATAGTACAGGACCAGTTCGGTTTGACCTACAACTGGCCGTTCGGTTCCGCGCTTGCATATTTTACCATTTTTCTGTTGATCTTTCTTATAAACCTTGTGATATGGCTGACCAGGCTGCTGAAGCTGAGGAGGTGATTTTTTCCGTGAGCAAGAAAAAAATAAAGAACGTAAAAATGTTTAAATTCAGCGTTATTGACATCATCAACATTTTTGTCATAGTTTATCTTATGCTGCCTATAGTGATAATACTGCTTTTTTCATTTAACGCTAAATCTGCAGCCATGTTCCCGATGGCAGGTCTCACAATAAAATGGTATAAAAAAGTTTTAACCGATTATAAATTTATATCAGCGCTGAAAAACAGCATTTACGTGGGTATCGTTGTAGCGGCCGTGTCGGTTATTATCGGAAGCCTTGCTTCGATCGCTTTGACCAGGTACAATTTCAAGTTTAAGAAATTCGTGACATTTTCCGTGCTTGTCCCGATAACCCTGCCTCCTATTGTACTGGGAGTTGCCCTTCTATCTTTTTTTTCATCTATTGGGTTTACGAGGTCGCTTTTAACAGTGATGATAAGCCACGTTCTTTTCTGCACACCCTTTGTGATACTTATATTGAATTCCAGGCTCGAGGGGTTTGATCTCTCCATTGAAGATGCTGCTATGGATCTTGGCGCGACTAGGGCGCAGACCTTCAGATACATAACGTTTCCACTTATCAGGCCTTCCATAATCGGAGCGGCGATGCTCACTTTCGCCCTGTCTTTTGATGAGTTTCTGGTCACTTTTTTTATTGTTGGAAAGCAGAACACCCTCCCGATAGTGATATGGGGGATGCTGCGCCGAGGCGTTTCTCCAGTGATAAACGCGATCGCGACCATGGTGTTAATCATATCCATGACATTGATTATAGTAGCCAACAGATTCGCGAAGTTAAGATTAAGAAAAAATTGAATGAAAAAGGGGGTGATAAACTGGAGGCTGAATGTTCATATAATCCAATAAGAAAGGAGGTGATATGTTTGCACGATTAGTTAAATTGAACGTTCCCCAAAAATTTGAAATAATCATATTATGATAGCTGATTCGAGCTTTTAAAAAATAAATAAAAAACAAAGGGAGAGTGAATTATGAAGAACAAAAAGATTTTGATTATCGCAACCTGTTTTTTCTGCCTGCTGGTGTTTGTAGTAGCCATCAGCGCGTTCGCTGAGAAAAAGGAGAAAGTAGCGGGTGAGATCAGCGGGGACATCAGAATGCTCGGCTGGGAAGGTTATGATTACCCGAAAACTTTTGCGGAGTTTAGTAAAAAGTACGGTGTAAATATCTCTATGACCTATATAAGCAGCAACGATGAAATATTCGCCAAACTGAAGGCAGGCGCCGAGTATGATATAATAACACCGAACCAGGCCAATGTGGAGCAGCTTGTGGTGAACGACCTTCTGCAGGTGATAGACACAAGCAGAATACCGAACTACAAGAATGTTCACCCTGAGATATTAAAAGCCTACAAGGACTTTAATTATCAGGGAAAAATATGGGGCGTCCCGACAGCTTTCGGAAAAAATGATTTTGTCTATTCAGCGGACAGGGTCGACTGCATAGATTCATGGTGGGATGTGCTGAAACCCGAGTGGCAGGGCAGGTACATAATGCTTGACGACGCGCTCGGTCAGATAACACAGGCGGCAAGGGCTATCGGCAAACAAGGCGACCCGAGCCTTTTAACTCCGGCAGAGTTTGACGAGGTCAGGGACCTGCTTTTGGATATGAAAAGAGGAGCCCGGGCTATCGTTTCCTCCTTTGGCGAGGCAAAATCAATGCTTATATCCGGAGAAACTGACGGGTGGTTCAGCGCGAACATAATGATAGCCGACGAGGCAAAAGCGGAAGGATACGATATAAGGGGCTGTATCCCTAAAGAAGGAACACTGATTTTCCTGGACAGCTACGGGATACCCAAGAGCGCCCCGAATCTCGACGCAGCTTACGCCCTGATAGATCAGATGCTTTCCGTGGAAACACAGTTGGAACTCGCCGATATGTACATGGGGGCTGTAACGGTCGACGCTCCGCCGAAGCTGAGCAAAGTGCTGTACAGCTACTTCCCGTATGACAACCTGCCGAAATTCTTTTCCGATAATATACTCAATGGTCCTATCCCTCTTGAGGAAGGTAAATATGCTACCATGGGGGACTGGGTAACTCTGTGGGAGGAAGTCAAGGCGTCAAGATAGAACAGGGCTTTATATGCCTGAAGCAATAAAGTGCTTATGAAAATTGGAGAAGTGAGGTGTGAGATGGTTTATCTTCTGCCGCGCTTCTCCAATTGGTTTTTGGGAACGTTCAATTCATTTAAATTACATAGAAGGGGAATCAATGGCCCAGGAATATTCAATCTTCTCTGATATTATTCTCCCAATATTATTAATATGACCCTGGGTATATTCCTGGTATCGAAAGGTCAGGTTGATTTTCAGGGGTCATTACGGAGAATGCTGCGTTATCCGATGTTCTATGCTGTTGCCCTTGCATTTACGTTGAGATGTTTCCAAATTCCTGTCTGGCAGCCTCTTTTTATATCCATAGAGAGGATCTCTTCCGCTCTTGTACCTGTAGCACTCATTACTCTCGGGGCAAATATGGCAAAAGTCCGGCTGAACTACAGACTCTTTGATGTGATCCTATCCGCTTTATTTCGTCTATTGGCTGCTCCTCTCATTACTTTACTGAGCATTGCCACGGTAAGCTTTTTCATTTATGGTGCCGCTATATTGTTCCCATAATTTCGAGCAGCTGGTCTCCACGGTATAGATATCTGTTAAATCTTTTTTAAATAATAATGAAAAGATGCTCTTGACAAAAAATAGAAAGGACTTTATTCTCATTTTGATGCGGTTTCAATGCGTGAAATAGTCGATGCGGTGCAGTTCGCAAGAGAAAGCCCTGAACCTGATCCGGCTACCGCCATGGAATATATATATGAAGAATAGAACGGGGTGTATGAAATTGGAAATGTTGAAATCAAAATTTGATTTGTACTGAATAATACAGGAAGGAAGCGGATGAAAGCAGCTGTATGGCATAAACAGAAGGATGTGCGTGTAGAGGATGTCCCCGAGCCGCCGGCACCGCCGAAGGGTCAGGTAAAGATCGAAGTTGCCCGATGCGGTATATGCGGAACGGACCTTCATGAGTATCTGGGAGGCCCGATTTATATACCCGACAGCAACCCGCATCCATTGACAGGTGCCCGGTCTCCGGTCATACTTGGTCATGAGATGTCAGGCAGGATCGTTGAGATCGGGCCGGACGTTAAACGATTGAAAGTCGGAGACAGGGTGGCTCTCTGCCCTATCATCGGCTGTATGGAATGTGAGTGGTGCAAATCCGGTCTTATGGGTCTTTGCCCCAGGGTGGCGTTTCTCGGTATTTCCTGGCACGGCGGAGGATTTTCCAGATATGTGAATGTGTACGAATACATGTGTTACATCCTGCCCCGGGAAGTCACCTATGATGTCGGGGCCTTAGTTGAACCTTTTGCCGCGACTGTAAGGGCAGTTAAAAAGCTGAAGGCAAAACCGGAGGAAACTGCAGCTATCATTGGTGCGGGCCCTGTCGGCCTTATGGCCCTCCAGGCTGCCCGGATAGCGGGTGTAAAAAAGGTCATATCCGTGGAACCTGCTGCCAAACGTCAGGAATTGGCCGAGAAGTGCGGAGCTTTTGCTGTAATCGATCCTTTGAAACAGGACCCAGTCAGCGAGATAAAAAGGCTCACCGGTCGCGAGGGTGTCGATATGGTTGTTGAATGTGCCGGTCTGGACAAAACCGGTATACTCGCGGGGCGAATAGCACAGCGGACCGGCCGTATCGTTGTTATGGGCGTCTTTGAGCGCCCGGCAGTTCTGGACTACACCGATCTGGTTTACGGGGAGAAGACCTTAATGGGCAGCATGGGCGGTTACGGTGTGTTCGATGATGCTGTCAACATGATGGCGGAAGGAAAGTTCAACGGTGACATCCTGATCACCAGGAAGATTTCCCTTGATGACATAGTCGAAGAGGGTTTTAAAGCTCTTATCCGGCACAAGGAGGAGAACGTTAAAATTCTTGTCTCTCTTGAATAATTTGTTAAATTGCTGTACTGCAAAGGATCATATTTGATCAGTATATTGGACCTGGAATTCAGGTGATCTAATTTGTCACCTCATATACAGCGACTTCATCAATATAACCGTTGGTGGCAGCGATCAAATCACGACCATTGAATTTTAGGACATCGATTTGAGCAGTTCCCGTTCCCGCTTCTATGATTGTTTTTTTCAAGTTCCACGATCTTGTGTCTTCTATTGTATAGAGGCATAAATCCCTCTTTCGGGCTCTTGATCCGAGAATGAAAGCGTTCTTTCCGCCTATGCGGCCGGCCCAGATCCCGTGGCCGAACTCCGTTTTTAGCTCACAAACGGTTTCCCACTTTCCAGCCATATTTTTATAAATACATGCTTTGTCGCCATGAAATGGCTGTATTGTAACGATCTCATCTTTACCGTCTTCATCAAAATCCATTAAGGCAAGCTCGCTCACCGGCTGTTCTATGATTTTGTCAATGATCCATTCCTTCTCTGCACGGGGTACATGTATTTTAAAAACACCCTCATCTCCGCTTATAAATACAATTTCCTGACCACGTTTCCTCTGCACGTACATACCATGATTCCTTGTTATTCCGTTCAAAAGCAGGTTTTTTTTATGCTTAGTTACGTGCTCGCCCCTTTGTATTTGAACAGCGTAAACCGCACCCGGGGATGACCAATCGTCCGGGCCTTCTTTCCTGCCGCAAAGTGACGCAGCTATTATGGTTTTTTTCCCGTTTGCTGAAACGAGCGCGATTCTATGAATATACGCTAAGTCCGCGATACGGTGTCTATTCCATAGATTGCGTGCATCCTTCCCGGCGGAATAGATCGAAATGCCTGCGTTCACAGATTGAAAATTGGTGTGAAGCCCTTCGGCAACTGCAATGGCAGGGAAATCGAATGATTCCAGGGGAATTAATCCCATATATCCACCGGGACCTTTCGCGAGTGTTCGCGGTGTCAGTTCTTTTCCGGAACAGACGATTAATTCACCATTTATTACTTCGGATCCCGCAAAAAGAACTGTTTCCCCTTTTACATTTGCAGAACAAATAGAATAAGGAGATGCAAAAGAAGATAATTTTTTCTTTGTAATTTTCATTATACTTTCCGTTTTTTGATCAATATTACAAAAGCTGTTTTTTCGGCCTTAATGAGATCTCGCAGATCGTGCTATTGTCCGGCTGCTCGAAAGCGAAACGGATCGAGCGGGCAACATCTTCAGGATCGAGAGGAAGCACAGTTTTTTTCAGCTCAGCTGCAACCGGATTGTCAATAAACGGCGTCTCAACCATTCCGGGTTCAATGATTGTCACCTTTATGCCTCTCGGCGTGGCCTCTTTACGTAAACATTCCGTGAATGCAACCTGGGCGTGTTTGCTGGTTATATAAACAGGCTCTCCGACATAAGTTATTCTGCCGGAAAGCGAAGAGACGGTGATAATATGTCCCTCTCCCTGGATGTACATCTGGGGCAGGAAAGCCCTGACCGTGTTGAGATAACCTGCGACATTGATCGTGATAACTGTACGCCACCATTCCGGGTCGCCGCCGTCGATGCTCGAGGCATCGTGAACAGCCGCGTTTGGTACAAGCAGATCGATATGCCCGAACCGGTCCACCGTTTTTTTTACGAGCCCTTCCATCGCGGAAAAGTCCGAGATGTCTGCCGGATGCGCAACCGCTTCACCGCCCGCACTGGTTATCAGGGATACAACCTCTTCAAGAGGTTTGGGGCGGCGGCCAACCACAACCACGCTCACACCGGTACCTGCGAGCTCTTTTGCGGTGGCGGCACCGATCCCGGTTCCACCGCCGGTAATAACTGCCACTTTATTGTTATTTTTTTTCATTGGAATTCCCTTAAAAAAATAACCTGCATTGTTATCTCACATCATAGAAATTAATCCTGTGGAGGTTCCGGAAGCATTTTTGACCAGGGGTGGTCGGCACTTGATGAAGGGCAAAAAGGCAGCCGGTAACCCGGAACGTCAACTTTTATGGTCACAATTGTACCAGGATCGTCAATAGTAACAAATAAAGTGTCGAAATCCGGACCACCGAAACAGACATTTGTCGGCCTGGTACCGCCGGTCGGGATACCCTCTATAAGTTTTCCTGCCCTGTCGAAAACATAAACAAAGCCAACCCCATAGGTTGCAACGTATATGTTACCTTCCTCGTCGAATGCCATCCCGTCAGGACCTGTCAGGTTCTTGACCTTTAGGTCCGGAAGCCTGCAGAACTCGACTGGATTCCGGGCCTTGCCCGGACCCACAATGTCGTATGCCCAGATCTTGTTGGTCAAAGTTTCGGCAGCGTATACGCGGCCGTCCCGGACAAGGATACCATTCGGGAAAGCCAGACCGGTATGGATCTGGTACAGCGAACCGGTGGACCATTCGTATCCGTAAACAGACCCTATCGGTTTTTTCAGTGAACTGCCCCAGGGGTCGGTGAAAAAAAGGTTGCCGTCCTGATCGAAACATAAATCATTGGGACCGTTGATCTGTTTGCCACGGTACTGATAAATGAAATCGGATTTCTCCCCTTCGGGTGTGACGCGTACTATCGACCTGCGGCCTTCATCTGTTACGTAGAGGCATCCATCCGGACCGAAAGCTAATGCTGCCGGGATCCCTTCGATTTTTTCGGTTGAAGTGTTAAAGACTGTGTGAGTGACCATGGGTCTTGAAAGGTGGGTTGCTGTGATGTCGCCGCCCAACCTCGGCCAGTCCCGATCTTTCAGGGTTAAACTGCAGACATTGAGCATCCATCCGTTTGGAGCTACTACGGGCCCTTCGGGCGCGCTCAGTTTTTCCGCAAATAAAACAGGTGTTCGCATTTCTCATTTCCTTTTACTAATGGGTCATATGTAATCATACCCGGCATCCGGAGACGTGCATCGTCAGATAAAAGCTGTTTATTTCAGGAGATATACAATTTTGTTTCCGCCATTACCCTACTATTTCCACCCAGGGCGGCGGGTCCGGTATCTCGAGAGGTTTTAATATTCTCCCTTCGTTGATAGTCATAATGTTTCGGACCCTCTTTTTACCCAACCGCTTGTTTCCATGAATATCCTGAAGTTCAAAGTTGCCTTTATCGATCACAAATGTAGCAATATCTGCGAGGGCGCCGGGCTTCAGTGTCCCGGTTTCCCCTTTCAATCCTAATATCTCTGCGGGCCGACTCGTTGTTGCCTTTATTAGATCCGGGAGCGGCATCCCGAGAAAAAGCATCTTGTCCATGCATGTCAGCAGGTTAAAAACCGGCTTACCGTCGCCTTTTATCTGGACTATCATGCTGCGGACGTCAGAACTTTCGGAGAGGTCGCCGAAGGCGCTTCCCTTGAGCGGGTCCATGAGATTCGGACCGAATATGCTCATCCAGTGAAGATCAGTAGAAATAACATCCGGCCAGTATCCCTGGTTCACGAGTGATTCAGAAACATCAAAGGAGAACGACCCTGCGCCGTGCCCAAGATCCATAATCAGCCCTTCGTCCCAGACTTTTTTTGCAATGTCCAGAATTTTTCCTTTTTTATCGACAAGCCCCATGTTTTGGCCGGTAAAACAGTGGGTTACAATATCGCCGGGTTTCAGAAAACCAAGCACTGTTTCGAGGCCCGGAGGCGCGGTCGAAAGGTGGACCATGATCGGGAGTTCCAGATCGTCGGCGGCTTTTCGAGTGCGGTGATAAGGCTCAAGGTCCATAGAGCCGCCGCTGCGCCCGGCGCGCAGTTTGATACCGGCCACGATATCGCGGTTAAGATTTACCACTCGTTTGAGGATCTCAACATTGCAGTACTCGCCAACGGCAAGCTCGTAATCCTGGGCAACAAGACCGATACAGGTAATGTTTACAAAAGCAAAAATTTTCATTCTGGATGGTACTATTACATGCTCACGAAAACCACCGAGTGTTATTGCCCCTGCCGACCCCGCGTCGGCCCATGTTGTTACGCCGGTTTGGGACCCGATTGCGTCGGCGTCAACACCCCAGTATGTCACATCTTTGTAGACATGAGCGTGCATGTCGATGAGGCCTGGAGTGACGTATTGACCGGCGGCATCGATTACACGAAAAGCGGATTTTGCCGGGATTTCGGAGTCTACGGCTGCGATCCGGTTATGATTTACGGCTATATCCATTCTGCCGTTGTAACCGGCGCCCGGATCAATAACCTCTCCGCCCTTTATAAGAAGATCAAAACGCACAGTTTTCTCCATATGGTTGTGATTTTTGATGGTTTATCCGGATCGAATGCCGGACTATTTTTTCGTGCTCATGATACGTGTGCCACCCGAATCAAAAAGGTGGATTTTATCCGGTTGAATATTGAGCTTTATGTGCTCACCTTCCCGGATTTCAAACGACTCGGGAACACGGACTTTGCAGAACACTTTATCTGCAATTTCAACATTGACGAGGGTGTCAGAACCGATCGGTTCGACAAGACCGACTTCGCCGGCGATGCTGTCAGGCCCGCCGTTTTTTTCAACGTTGATATCTTCGGGGCGTATCCCCAGCGCTACTGTCGATCTTTCCCCGGGGTAAGTGAAACGGCTTTTAAGATCAAGTTTAAAAGGTCCGGAAAAAACAAGCCCGCTGCCCTCCTGGTTTAGAGTACCGTGCATGATGTTCATCTGCGGGCTCCCTATAAAAGTAGCCACAAACAAGTTCACGGGGTTCCTGTAAACTTCATGCGGTTTTCCGATCTGCTGAATAACGCCTTTGTTGAGAATAACTATCCGATCGGCCATTGTCATCGCCTCGACCTGGTCGTGAGTTACATAAATGGTAGTTTTTTTGAGACGCCTGTGGAGCTTTAAAAGTTCATCGCGCATCTGCACTCGCAGTAAAGCATCGAGATTTGAAAGCGGTTCATCAAAAAGAAAAGCAATCGGTTCGCGAATGAGCGCGCGTCCAAGGGCGACACGCTGCCTTTGACCGCCGGAAAGTTGTTCGGGGTATTTATCAAGAAATTCCTCGATTTCAAGCAAAGAGGCTACATCCACGACTTTTTTATGTATTTCGTTTTTTTGCACTTTCCGCATCTTGAGCGGATATCCGATGTTTCGCTCTACCGTCATGTGAGGGTAAAGCGCATAGTTCTGGAATACCATGGCCACATCCCGGTCTTTCGGCGCAACATAGTTCACAAGGCGGTCATTGATATAGACCTCGCCCCCGGTAGCGTCCTCGAGACCGGATATGATCTTCAACATGGTGCTCTTACCGCAGCCGGATGGGCCGAGCAAAACAAAAAATTCACCATCGAGGATGTCAAGATTTATATCACGAAGCACGGTGGTATCTCCGAATTTTTTGGTTACTTCAACCAGTTCTATGGCCAGGTCCTGTCCGCTGTTTGAATTCTTTATGTTGTCAACCATTATTTATCATTACCTCTTGTGCTGAATATTATCTTTTATTGCTTTAGCGCTCCCGCGAGAGAAGCGGAAATCCATTGTTTCTGCAGCAGTAAAAAGAAAATTGTGATCGGTATTATTGCCAAAAAAGCACCGGCCGAAAATATTCCGTAGTCGAGATGCGTTACACCCCTCTGTGTCGCGATACCCACCGTTAATACATACATTTTGGTGCTCGATACCGCAACGAGCGGCCACAGAAAGCTTGTGTATTGCAGGTTGAAGGTCAGTACGCCGAGTACCACAATCGCAGGCCTGACGAGGGGTAGAATGATGGTCCGGTAGATGCCAAACTCGGAGGTCCCGTCGAGACGGGCGGCATTTTCGAGGTCACTCGGCAGAGATTCGATGAAACTCCGCATCAGAAAGATGCCGATGGGGTTGGCAAGCGGGGGTAGGATAAGGGCCCAATAGGTATTGTAAAGCCCCATTCCGCGGATAATAAAAAAAAGCGGTATCAGGATCGCGGAAAAAGGGATCATAAGTGTGGCGATCACGAAAACAAAAAGAACATTCTTGCCCGGGAAATCCATCTTAGCAAAGGCGTAGCCTGCCATCGAGTCGAACAATAGTTTTAGACCAGTCACTATAAGAGAGACGAACAGCGTGTTAAAAACCCACCTTGGAAATGAGGTTTTGAAAAGCAGGTGCGCGAAGTTCCCCAGATACACTTCTCTGGGTATCCATTGAGGCGGATATTCGAACAATAATTTTGAATGCTTGATCGCGGTTGTGATGATATAAAAGAAAGGGAGCATGGCGATAAGCGATGCGACAACCACAACCGCGTAAGAAACGGCCATCAGAAGCGGCCCGGCTTCCCCGAAACGGCGCATACCGAACATCCGGCGCAGTGATTGTTTACTCAAAACAGCTGTTGGATTTACATTTTTTCCGGGCATTTTAGGTCACCTTTCTCCCGCGTAATAAGCGCATCTGGATGAGAGTCAGTATCAAAATAACGATCAAAAGCACAAACGACAGGGTGGCCCCGTAACCTACGTTGCTGTAGGTGAAAAGGTTCCTGTAGATGTACCACACGATCGTAGTGGTGGCGTTGGCAGGGCCGCCATCTGTCATCACAAAGACACTGTCAAAGATCTGCAGGGTATAGATGGTCACCAGAACAAGCGCGAAGAGTATTGTAGGACGAAGCAGCGGGAGCGTTAGATTGAAAAAGCGCTGCCGGCTGCTGGCGCCATCGAGCTGGGCAGCCTGATAGAGCTCGGATGGTAAGGCGATCAAGGCAGCAAGGAAATAAACTGCCCAGAACCCGATACCGCGCCAGATTTCAACTGACGCTACCACAGGCAGCGCCAGGCTGCTGGTACCGAGAAAATTCAAAGGTTTTCCTCCGAATGCCCGTATGATCAGGTTGAATGCGCCGAAATCGGGATGGACCATGAATAACCAGATCAATCCGGCTACCACAAGCGGGACTAAAACAGGAAAATATACAGCCGCGCGAAATACTGTCTGGCCCTTTCTGATATTCCGCAGGAAAAGAGCCACGATCATACCAAATATTAACGCTCCGGGTATGATGAGAATAGCGTACATCGCTGAATTCCTGATAGAACGCAGCGCTAATGGGTCGGTGAATGCCTCTTTCCAATTACTTAACCCAACAAACTCGGTCGGTCCTATAACACCGCCGCTTCTCATCGAAAACCAGAAAACCCACACCACCGGCACAAGTAAAAACATTACGAAAAAGACCAGGTTCGGCGTAAGGAAGGCATAGCCTGTTATTATCCGCTTGCGCCTGTACTTTCGGGCCAGTTTGCGATGCTCTTCACCGGTCAGGCGCCGCCTCGGGGTCCGCAGGTTTTTACCCGCGGACCCCGAGGCGAACCTGTTTTCAAAATTCGTGTCTGCTGTTTTATTCATTTGGGCGTCAAGCCTCCGGTTACACTGGCCGGGGAATCCTCTGCCCGGGCTTTGATCATTTGAGTCTCGAGTTGATCTGCTCGCTTGCCTTATCTATTAACTCCTGAGGAGTGATTTTTCCCTGCATCATCTCATCAAAGAGCGGTGAAACCAAATTCTGGAACTCCACCGCCTGCGGGTGGAATTGAGGACCTTGAGCATACTTTAACAGATCCATGCCGTCGCGAAGCACCTTGTCATCCGGGAAAATTTCGATCCCGTGTGTATCGTGAAGTGCCGGGTAAAGACCGGCAGTACTGTTTAAGTAGGTTACCTCATTCTCAGGTAAAGTCCAGAACTTGATCACTTCCCAGGCAGCCTCTTTGTTCTTGCTTGTCTTCGGAATTGAATAAAACCCGCGGAAAGTCAAAAGAACATCTTTAACGTTTCCGGGGATCGGGAAGAATTTATACTCGAAGTCGGGAGGGTTGCTTTTAAGAGGCCCTGTGATCGGCGGCTCGTCATGTAAAATCCCGATCCTGCCTGCCTGGAACAGACCCCGCAGGCCGTCCCAGGTGTAGGCGCCAAAGTCGGGCGTCACTTTATCCTTGTTCTGAAGATCAACGAGCCATTGAAAGGTTTCAACAAGCTCGGGTTTATTCATACCGCTCGCTGTAAAGTCTTCGTTTAGAAAGTCTGCACCCGACCTGAGCATGTAGCCGTACCAGTCAAAGTGGGAAAAGTTGATCATACCTCCGGTACGGAACGCAAATCCGTATTTTCCGTCTTTTGTCATCTTAATCGCTGCGTCCCGGACTTTGTCCATTGAAGTGTACCAGTCGTCGGGCACACCGGCTTCCTTCAGCATGTCGAGGTTTGCTACAAAGTGAGATTCAGGTATCCAGACGTTGGGAACACCGCCCAAATAACCATCGGGCGCGGTAGCAGCATCCCAGAAGGCCACATTTTTGCGTTCCTCCTGCCAGGTCGGGTCGGTTACATACGAGGATAGTTCTTCCAGCGGGCCACCCTGGTAACAGAATTTCGAATACATGTGTTCCGGGAAATATATCACGTCGTGTGTTCCGCCTGCTAAAGCAGCAGTAAGCTGCGCCTCCATGGTCGGCCAGTCAAATGTCTCGAAGGTTACCTTTATATTTGGGTAAATCTTGTTGAATTCAACAATAATTTTATTGTGCAGTTCGACCTCATTCGGCCCGAACGGTCCTTTATACATCAAGACGGTTCCTTTCATATCTTCCGGACGCTTGGAAGTTTCCCCTACGGCCGCATCCTCTTCACCGCCTTTTTTCTTCTTACCGCCGCTGAACGATATTGCAAAAACAGCGATGAGAAGCACACAAAAAACAATCATCGTAAATCGATTTTTAAACATGTAATCCTCCTTGTAAGCCTGACGGCTTCTAAAAAATTTTGCTAAAATAAAACTTATATGACTTATATGATTGTATGATCACTAATCTCGTTTGGTGGATCCCGAGTCACTATCTGATCATAAAATCAATAATTTGAAATCGTTTTCTGTTAAAAAACTGTCTAATTCTACAATATAATAAAATCCTGTCAAGATTTTTTCTTAAGAAATGTGTTTTTTTGTACTATATTAATTTTATCAACGTTTTTTTACGAATAATTCTTTTTAACGGGAATATATTTTGAAAAGTGCAGAATCATCTGAGATATCAATATGATATATTATTACTTCACGCCCTGAATCTATAGATTTATTAATTAAAGCAAAAGCACACATGAAATTCGGTAAAGTTATTGACATAATATTAGTATGTGAATAGGCTGTGCGTTAAAGGAGGAAGTTCAATATGAATGGTGCAGGTCACAGAGTCGATGGTAAGGTGGCAATTGTAACCGGGGCCAGTCGGGGCATTGGGAAAGCTGTAGCCCTGGCTCTGGCTGAAGCCGGTGCGGATGTCACAGTCATTGCCCGCACAAAAGACCAGGTTGAACAAACCGCAGAAGATATCAGTAAAATGGGCCGCAAAGCCCTGGCAATACCGATGGATGTAAGCCGGGAAGATCTGGTGCAAAGCGCCGTAAAGCGGACAGTTTCAGAACTTGGCAGAATTGACATTCTCTCCCACAATGCGGCTATATTGATATTCAAGCCGGTTGCTGTCATACCCGGCGCCAGGTTCCCGGGATTGGACACAGCCGATGATATGGAGGCCCAAACACTTGCAGAGTGGCAACGGGTAATGGATGTTAATTTGACGAGCGCGTTTCTCCTGACCCAGGCTGTCGGACCCCACATGTTAAAGCAGAAGAGCGGGAAGGTAATCATCATGAGCTCGAATGGTGCTGAGCAGGGCCAGAGCCTTCAGACCGCATATAATACCAGCAAAGCAGGGTTATGTATGTTTATCAGATGTCTTGCAACAGAGTGGGGAGCTTACAATATAAATGTAAACGCCATTTCCCCCGGAGTTATAAACACCGAGATGGTAGCGCCTCTTATCTCTGACCCCGAAACAATGAAGACTATTCTTGAAGCTACGCCGCTCGGTCGAGTGGGTGAACCGGAAGAAGTGGCGATGCTTGCACTTTTTCTTGCTTCTGATGCTTCCAACTATATTACGGGACAGACTGTCACAATCGACGGCGGTGCTATTGGAAGAGGGCCGGGTGTATAGCTGCTGAAAGGGAGACTGTAAGGCTGGTTGACCGCATAAATAGGGTGATGAGGTTAGCGTGCAAAAAAAATGGGTTCGGCGGCCTTCATGTTCTTTGCTTTCTGGTCAGTTTCTGCATGGATCGAAGTTCCCTGGGAGGTTTCATTAGCATCCCAAACTCGGTGTATGAGACTTCTGCAACATATATGTCCCCTCTGGAATCTGCAGCTACCGCATGGGGAGCGTAAAATCTGCCGGGTTCATCTCCAAAAGGTTTGTCTCCAAGCCTCGTGAGAAGGTTGCCTTTTGTGTCAAGGATTGAAATACGTGGTCCCAGTCTCATCCCGGTCTGGTAAGCCTCGGGCCCCCCGCCAAAGTATTCTCCTACACAAACAAATGGCGCCTCACTTTCACAGATTTGTATACAAGCGGTCCGGGAAAAGTTACCCCACTGCGTCTCAAACGTGCCTTCCGGGGAGAAAATTTGAATACGTCGATTCTCACGGTCACCGATATATATCCAGCCATCCCTGTCTATAGCGATATCGTGGACTATGTTAAACTGCCCCGGGTCAGTGCCTGACTTGCCCCAGGAGTTGAGGAGCTTTTTCCCATCAGGTGTGAACCTGTGCACTCTCGCGTTTCCGTAGCCGTCAGCCACAAGAATTTCTTCATTGCGGGGGTCGACTGCAACGCGGGTAGGGCCGTTGAAGGGTGTCCCGCTCATGGCAGGGGAGTGCTTGTTTCTCTCGGAGAGCGTAAAAAGGAGCCTGCCCTCATTTGTGAACTTTCGGATTGAGTGATCTTTATTATCGACACACCACACTGTATCGTCAGGGCCGATGGTGACTCCGTGCGGGTTGGTGAATAAACCCTCACCCCATGACCTCAGGAAATGACCGTCGGAGTCGAATATTATCATAGGGTGGTTGCCGCGGTTGAAGATATAGACGTTGTCGATGGAATCAACGTCTACTGCTGTAGCTTCCCGGTAGGACCAGCCCTCCGGAAGCTCGCCCCAGTTTTTTCCGGAAACCTCATATAAGAAATTGCCACTGCCCAATGTAGCCATTTATTATTCAACCTTCCTTTCCATGTTTCTTAACCGGTTTGAGAATCTCAATCCCGCGAACAGTAAATCCCCGGGGACCAGAGTCTCTGTCAATCAGGGCTGTTATTAAACCCCGGTAAACCGGAACAACCTTTTCGGGTTCTCCACCAATATTGTGCTTATCTGCTCCTCACTCATACCTTTCATTTTCATTCCCGGAACAATTTCACGAATGATATGCGCGTACCCGTATCCGCCGTACGCGACATATGTGTGCTTGTAGCAGTGATCGCAGGAGATAAGGATATGTTCCAGATATCCCTTGGCGATAAGTTCAATGATCGCGTTGACACGCTGTGCATCACTCGGTGTTTCTATTAGGCGGTCTTGAAAGGAGAAGAAAACCCCCGCAGGCTGCCCGAAATTATCAAGCTCGATGAAGCATCCTGCCTCCACGAATTTGTCCAGCGTGCGCTGCGCAAGGCTGAATATATCGCAGTGGCACATAACGGTGTGAGACAGGTCGGCACCGGCGTCCTTCAGTATATCGATAATCTCAAGCGCCAGTTCATCATCCGGGCTGGTGTGTATACTGAGCGGCGCCCCGGTTTGCTGCTGTGCGATCGCGGAAGCACGGAGCACTTTTTTTTCATTTTCTTCCAGAGGCTTTGAGCATCCTATTTCGCCGATAAGACCTGCCCGTATCCCTGTATCCCCGACACCTTCTTTTATGTCTCTGATGATCCCGCGGGCAACTTCTTCGTCTGTCATGCCGGACAGCTCGTCAGGGTGAGATGGCGCCACATAATATCCTGACCCCATGATTATGTTAAGACCGGTTGCTCTCGCAATGTTGGCCAGCCCAATAGGGTCGCGGGACATGCCGATATTTGTCACTTCGACTATCGTACCGCCTCCTGCCCGTTTGTAAAACATGGCCTCATCGATTGCCAATTTTTGGTCCATCAACTGCATATTGTCAATGTTATTTATCCAGTGGGTTTTTATCCAGTAGAGATTGTCCATGCGGACAGGCTGATGCGCAAAGAATCTATCACTTGCTGCGTCCGGCTCGATGTAGCAGCCTTTTGTTAAATCCATCAAGAGGTGCTCGTGAGGAAGTGTTATGCCTAAAGATTCAGATTCGATCAGGCCAAGCACGGTCTGTGCTTTCCCTGCCAATTCAGATTTGTTCATCGAACATTTACCTCCGGTATAATTGAGAGCAGATTCGAAATATCCGTCAAAAGACTATTCGTCTGCTTTTGTTCCCTTTGCAAATAACATTACAATGGGTTGTGAAAGCATGTCAAGAAAATTCTAAAAGTCGGGCAAGCACGAAGTTGCAAGAATGCGGCTTGTCCGCATTAGTACCTTGTGGAGCTGTAATCAGCATTTGTGTATTTCATTTATCAAGCGCAAGCAGGCGTTTTGGATTTTCAACCAGCAGCGTGTTAATTTGTTTTTCAGTCATACCGAGAGTTTTCATCAACGGCACATCATTCCGCAATATATGTTCATACCCTCCTCCCCCGTAAGAGGTTAGAAGGTATTTATTGCAACGGTCAGTGGCTATGGTGATCTGCTCTATATAGCCCCCGTTTATAAGGCGCATTATGTCCTGTATTCTCTGTTTATCCGTTGGTGTGTTCTGATGTAGACCAAAGTAGGGTGTGTATATTCCTTCTATTCCGAAGGTGTCGTACTCCACACAGCAGCCCATGTCCAATAACTTATGGATGATCTCACTGCTGAATTCCATACAGTCCATATGACTTATAACGACCCGGGTAAGATCCGCGCCGGTTTCTTTTAATATCCCGACATTCTCCAGAACTAATTCTTCTTTTACGATAGGATGGCTTGGATGAACGTTTATCATTGCGCCTGTTTCCTGTTGTGCTGCAGCAGCAGACCGCAGTGATTTTCTTTCGAATTCTTCTATCGGGGCGTTGACCCCGACTTCGCCAATTACACCTGCCCTGATCCCAGAGTTGCCTGCACCCTCTTTTATATCTTTGACCAGCATTTTTGTCATTTCATCCTCTGTCATGGCCATGGTTTCCGATGACTGAGACGCACATAGATAAAAACCGGTCCCCATAATAATATTGAGCCCGGTAGCTCTCGAGATGCGGGCCAGGCCCATAGGGTCGCGGCTGAGGCCGATGCTGCTCATTTCGACTATAGTGCAGCCCCCGGCGAGCTTGAAACGCATTGCTTCTTTTACAGCTAAATTTTCATCTGTAAGCCTGAGGTTATCAAGGTTATCGTTGCAATTGTACCTGACAATGTACAGATTTTCCAGGCTCAGAGGCTGGTGCGCTATCTCTCTTGCCGAAGCTTCAGCGGGTTCCTTAAAGAATACTGATAGATCAGCCAGCAGATGTTCGTGTATCGAAGTGATACCCAGCCGATCGGGGTTTATCAAACCTAATACTGTTTGCGCCTTCCCTTTGGAATCAATTTTATACATAGGACCGTACCTTTTTAACATTATTGGCTGGATTAAAACAATACACCATAAATAATTTATATTACTTGGTAAGAAAATTCAATTCATGTTATAGTTTAATGATTAAAGAAGGAGGACGAGCATGGACCCTTTATTAAAAAAAGCGACCAGTTTGAGTAACGAACAAAGAGTAGAATACGGAAAAAACCTGATGCCTTTTTATAAAACGAAGGACCCGATTCACATGAAAAGCGGAAAGGGTGTATGGTTTGAAGATATACACGGCAAGAAATATCTCGACTTTACCACCCAGATGTTTGCATGTTATCTGGGGTTGGGAAATGAAGAGATCGCTGAGGTTATTTATGAGACAGCTAAAAATATGACGACGGTCCACCCTCACATGCATACAGATTTACGATACAGCCTTGTTCATAAGATCGCTTCAATTGCACCAAAAAACTTAAATCGAATATCCTTTACAGTCGGAGGGGGGCCCGCAAACGAGTCGGCGATGAAGATCGCTCTCAAAAATGTCCCCGGTTCAAAGAATTTTGTCACCATGTGGGGAGGATATCATGGAGACACGTTAACAGCGGGTGCGGCAACTTTTGAAGCGACCAGAACACAGGCACCATACGGCAATTCGTGCGTCCTGTTCAATTATGTAACAAACTTGAACAATATTTTCATGAGAGTTCCGCACCCTTATTGTTACAGGTGCCCTATAAAGCTGGAGCCAAAATCCTGCGAAATAGCATGCGCGGACCTGTTAAAGGACATGATAATAAACGGTGTCGTCGGACCTCTGGCTGGTATTATTCTCGAACCGATCCAGTCGGCAGGGGGTCAGTTCCCCTTTCCAAAAGAGTATCTACAGAAAGTAAGAAAAATATGTGATGAATTCGGAGCGCTCCTTATCTTTGACGAGATCCAAACCTTCGCCAGGACAGGCAGGTGGTTTGCTGCCGACTACTTCGGTGTGGAGCCGGATACAATCTCCTTTGGAAAAGGTATCGGTGCAGGAGTGCCTGTGGCGGGAATAATTATTCACGACAGGCTCAAACCTTTCGAGGATATAATGGAGGATCTGCACACATTCCAGAATAACCATATAGGTTTCGCCGCAGCGCTTAAGACGCTGGAAATCATAGAACGCGATAACCTGCTGGATAACGCAGTTAAGATGGGCCGGTATCTGCAGGATAAGTTTTTCGAGATGCAAAAGAAGTTTCCCGAGATAGGTGATGTCAGGGGCATCGGTCTTGCAATAGGTGTCGAGCTTGTAAAGGACCCTGAAACTAAAGAACCGATACCCAGAGCCGTGTCTGACCGGATTTTGGAGAGGTGTGTTGCAAAAGGGCTCTTTTTCCAAATAACGGGCCAGAGTATATTAAAAATAAAACCGGCCCTCATAATAAAAAAAGATGAAATCGATACCGCGCTGGGAATTCTGGAGGAATCGTTCCGGGAAGTGCTGAGGGCATAGTGTGCTCTTCTTTATTTCATGTAAACATAAAGTTCAGTAAATGATGTACGATAATCAGAGTGTCCGGAGGGTTGTGATGGGCATAAAAGGATTTATCCGGAATCTTGAACCGCAATAAAGATTAATAATTACTGTTGCGCTTTGGATGAGAATATGATACAATAGCGATAATATAAATTTTATTAGGAGCAACGCGCAATGAGCAAAGAAAGCCCTGCCAAAGTGAAGTGTGAAAGGATAAATCAGATCGCGATTGCGGTATATGATCTGGAGCTGGTAGCCCAAAACTTTTGGAATATCCTGGGCATCGGCCCCTGGGAAGTCTACAACTGGGAGGAGACGCTGGTCTATAATCGGATGTACGGGGGGAAACCTGCCTGGAGCAGGGAAAAGATTGCCCTTGCGCAGGTCGGCGATGTGCAGCTTGAGCTGGTACAGCCGGTTGACGGGCCCTCTCTTTACAGGGACTGGCTTGAGGAACACGGAGAAGGGCTCCACCATTTTAACTTTTTTGTGGACGACTGGGATAGTACTGTGGATAACCTGGCGAATGAGGGTTTTTTGAGCCTCCAGAGCGGTATGTTCGGTCAGCATGAGATGAAAAACGCGTACAACTATTTTAACATACCGCCCCTGCGGGCTATCTGGGAACCGGTGTACATGGGAGGGGAGGAAATCGGTGCAAAGCCTACCTTGATACCTGACACCGATAAAGAAAGCCCTGCAAAGGTCAAATGTAAAAGGATAAATCAGATCGCGATTGTGGTCAATGACCTTGAGATGGTAGCCCGGAACTACTGGAATATCCTGGGCATCGGCCCGTGGGAAGTTTACAACTGGGAAGAGCCCCTCGTTTACAACCGCAGATACCATGGGAAGCCTGCCTGGGTCAGAGAAAAAATCGCACTAGCGCAGGTCGGCGGTGTGCAGCTTGAGCTGGTACAGCCGGTTGACGGACCCTCTGTTTACAGGGACTGGCTCGAGGAACATGGAGAAGGGCTTCACCACATGAACTTTTTCGTTGACGATTGGGACGGGACAGTGGAACATCTGACGAATTGGGGTTTTTCAAGCATCCAGAGCGGTTTGTTCGGTCAGCGCGATCTAAAAAACGCGTACAACTATTTTGACATACCTCCCCTGAGGACAATCTGGGAACCGGTGTACAAGGGAGGGGAGGAAATCGGTGCAAAGCCCACCATGATCCCGTAGGTGAATGTTTATGGTCAATATTTAGATTATCTTTAATAAAACATTGAATAAATATGAAAAGAACAAAAATAACATACGAAATTCGAAAAAACGTAAAAAAAGACGGTAAATATTAACTTTTATCTTGACAATAATTTGCAATATAATAAAATACAAACCTGCTGATTTTGATATCGTATTTAAAGATTAAATAAGTTATAACCTCTGGAGCTCTGTTTCGCTTTAACATTTTTAAATCGAGAATTATTATTTTGTATCTAATAAATAACATAAGGTCTAAAAAATGGATTTTAAAAAAAGCGATCTAATCGAGATGTATCGAAGTATGTATTTGATCAGGCATTTTGAGATAAAAACGAAAGAGTTATTTGCGGCTGCCAAAATCCCCGGATTTGTTCACCTGTACGCGGGGGAAGAAGGGGTAGCTGTAGGTGTATGTTCAGCATTGCGTAAAGATGACTACATAGGAAGCACACACAGGGGGCACGGGCATTGTATCGCGAAAGGCGGTGACGTAAAATATATGATGGCTGAATTGTACGGTAAAGAGACCGGGTACTGCAAGGGCAAAGGCGGCTCCATGCATATTGCTGATTTTGACCTTGGTATACTTGGTGCGTGCGGAATTGTGGGAGGTTCTCTCCCGTTAATAACCGGCGCGGCATTAAATTTTAAATACAAGGAAACCAATCAGGTAGCTGTCGCGTTTTTTGGTGATGGGGCCACGAATCAGGGCAGCTTTCATGAATCAGTGAATCTTGCCGCTATATGGGATCTTCCGATATTGTTCGTTTGTGAAAATAATCAATACGCGGAATCCACCCATATCTCCAGCGTAATGAAGGTTGAGAAAGTTGCGGACCGTGCGGCAGCTTATGGTATCCCCGGAATAACGGTGGATGGTAACGATGTATTGGCAGTACATGATGCCGCATTGGAAGCGATAGAGAATGCAAGGCAGGGAAAAGGGCCGACCTTTTTGGAGTGCGTTACATGCAGGCATTATGGTCATTTTGAGGGTGATGCTGATACTTATCGAACAAAAGAAATGGTTGAGGATTGTAAAAAACGTTGTCCCATAAAAAAGCTCGGGGCTTTTTTGGTGGAAGAAGGCTTCGTGTCTGAAAAAGAATTAGAAGAAGTGGACAAAAATGTAGAAGAAGAGGTCGCTGGCGCTATTGATTTTGCCGAGAGCAGCCCGTGGCCGAAACCGGAGGAAGCGTTTACAGATATATTTGTCACACCTTATTACTAAAATAATTTAATTAATTGTCTGTGGTAATTCCAGGCTTGGCTGGTAGATTTTCCAAATCTAATTAGAGGTATTACGGGCATGAGAGAGATATTGCTTGTAGAGGCTATACGCGAGGCTTTAAGTGAAGAGATGCGCAGGGACGAATCTGTTTTTCTTATGGGCGAAGATCTGAGGATCTGGGGCGCCCCTCTGGGTCAGACCAAGGGACTCTGGGATGAGTTCGGAGATAAAAGAGTTTTGGACACACCAATATCTGAAGCGGGATTCGTAGGGGCCGGGGCTGGTGCCGCGTCCCTTGGGTTGAGACCTGTTGTCGAGCTGATGTTCATCGATTTCTTCGGTGTCGCCGGTGATCAGATATTCAATCAAGCCCCGAAGCTGAGGTACATGTTCGGCGGGCGTATGAAAGTGCCTATGGTTTTAAGGACCGTGATAGGTGCGGGGATGTCTGCGGCAGCGCATCATTCATCGTCCGCTTATTCCATTATAGCCCACATACCGGGCTGGAAATGCGTAATACCATCGACAGCTTACGACGCGAAAGGATTGCTGAAAACAGCGATTAGAGACGACGACCCGGTAATGTATTTTGAACACAAGATGCTGCTCAATGTAAAAGGGGAGGTTCCGGAAGAGGAGTATACAATTCCTTTTGGTGAAGCGAGCATTAAGAGGAAGGGGAAAGATGTAACAGTAGTCGCTTTAGCATGGATGGTGCACAAAGCTCTTAAAGCTGCCGAAAAACTGTCGGAAGAAGGCATTGATGTGGAGGTGATTGACCCGAGAACCATTGTTCCTCTGGACAAAAAAACAATTATTGACTCCGTGAGAAAGACCGGCAAACTGGTTGCGGTGGATGAGGATTATGAGCGATGCGGCTTCAGCTCTGAAATATCCGCTATGGTTACCGAGGAAGCATTCGATAGTTTAACTGCCCCGATCATGCGTGTGGCGACACCTACAGTACCCATACCTTTCAGTCCGGTATTAGAGGATGCGGTTATCCCGAATGAAGATCGTATAATTAAAACAGTGAGGGAAGCTGCTTTATATAAAAAAAGTAAATTGCAGGCTAATATTTAATTTATCCTTTTTGACCTTTATTAAATATTGAATGAATAAACATGTAGTTTTATATGGATCGGACGTTGTCATTTAACACAATATAATTAAAAAATTTACAGGAACTAATTAAATAAAGGAGGTAAACATGAAAAGAGTATCTTCACGCTTAGTTGTTATTCTGATGAGTGTTGTTCTTATCTCGGCTTTCCTGTTTATAGGAGGCAAGGGTAAGGATGAAGGACCAACCGAAGAGCCGGCTGAAGCTGTTGAAGAAGTCAAGCTGACCGGGACACAGAAGGATCGGGCCGAAGCGCTTGCTAAAAAGTATGCGGGTGTAACGATAAGCATTCTCACCGAGGGCATTGCAGCCGGACCGCCTACGGCGTTTGGCGCACAGTTCGAAAAGATCACAGGTGTAAAGGTCAATGTCATTCCTTCCCCGTACACAGAAACAATGTCCAAGCCGTTTCTGGAGCACGAAGCCCGCTCAGGAGCCATCGATATCTATCGTATCGTGCCCGACTGGGTACCGGACTTTGCGGCAGCGGGTGTCATTGTGTCGCTCGATGGTTATGTCAAGAAATACATGACCGAAGAGGATCTCGCGGATATCGAACCCGGGCGCAAACTTGCAACGATGTATTATCAGGATGAGATATGGGGGATTCTCATGGACGGCGATATTTTCATTCTATACTATCGCGCCGACATCTTCGAGGACCCTGAGACAATGAAACAGTTCAAGGCAAAGCACGGGTACGATCTTGCCCCGCCGAAAAATTGGGAGCAGTACAACCAGATCGGCCAGTTCATAACGGATTTTACCGGCGGCGAGGTCTATGGAGGGGCCGGTGTTCGCGCAGCCGGTCAGGCATACTACTGGTTTCTCCAGCTGTTCCGGGGCGCCGGCGGACAGCTTTTCGATCCTGAGACCATGAAACCCACGATCAACGGCAAAATCGGCAGGCAGACTATGGAGCAGCTCGTGAAAGCGCTTGAGTTCGGCCCTCCCGGCATGGATAATTATAATGTAGGTGAATTGTGGAGCGCGTTTGTTTCAGGCACGATCGCCATGCAGTTCAGCTGGCCGCCCAGCGGACGGTTTGCGGAAGCTTCGAGCGGCCTGGCAAACTACCCGACTTGGCTGCCGCCTACCAAGGTGGCGGGTAAGATCAAGTATGCCCTGCTTCCCGGGGTTTTCAAGGGTGAAGGCCCGCCTGCGGCTGGAATGATGGGCAACGGATTCTGGGTGCTCTCGGCTGACTCTAAAAACAAGGAAGCTGCTTTCGCCTTTATGATGTGGATGAACGCAAAGGAGATGGCGCTCGCGACATCCCTCTACGCAAGCAGTCTCATGGATCCGTACCGCATCTCACAGTTCGAATCTCCCCAGTACCAGGCAGCCTGGCCGAACGCTCCTCTGTACCTGGAAACACTCCGTGAAGCAGGAAAGTACGCCCTGGTTCCCACAAAGATACTGGGCGGCACGGAATACGACCAGATTGTCGATGAGGCTTTAACATCGGTTATGGGTGGTATGGACATACAGGCCGCTCTCGATGAGGCAGCCGCAAAGATGGATGGTGTCACCAACCGGCTTGGACGCGACAGGGTCAAAGCCACTTACCAGGATTTAATGAAGATGCAGGATAAAATTCGCGAATTGCAGTAATTTTGATATCCAGGACAGGGAGGGGGCTGTATTAAATGGTCCCCTCCTTCTTTTTATTCTCAGGACAATAAAAGGGGTTTCTTTTGGGCCGGGCTAATGATAATATTTCGGTTGTTCCGGAATCGCGGTGGGGAAGCAGCTTCCGAAAATGGATACGGAGGCACGAAGGATGGCTGATGATTGCGCCATCCATGGCTCTTATGCTGGCGGTCGGCATTTTTCCCCTTGTATTCTCGCTTGGAATCAGCTTTATACGATGGGAGCCGAAGGTCCCGGGACGACCCTTCGTCGGCCTGGCCAATTTCAAGGACATCCTGACAAGCTTAGAGTACTGGAAGGCCATGTGGACAACGACGATCATCGTCGTCTCGGGTGTGACCATCGAGTTCTTCTTCGGGCTGGGGCTTGCGCTTCTCATGGTCGGCCATGTGAGGGGAAAACGTTATTTCCTGGCCCTGCTTATTCTCCCGGTCATGATGGTTCCCGTAGTTGTCGGCTATACGTGGCGTATGCTCTGGCATCCCGCATTCGGACCGATCAATCAGGTCCTCGGATGGTTTGCCGGCCACCGGGTGACGATCTCCTGGCTTACAAGACCGAAGACGGCTTTTGTAGCCCTTATCGTCACCGAATTCTGGCAGTGGACCCCGTTCATGTTTCTTGTCCTGCTTGCCGGCCTGTCATCTGTCAATCCGGAACTGGGGGAGGCCGCTTCAATCGACGGGGCCTCGAAATGGCAGACTTTCTGGAAAATAACGATCCCGGTCATCAGTCCCGTGGTCATGGTTGTCATCCTGATCCGGACTATCGAAGCATTGAAGATTTTTGACATCGTGTATGTCGTCACTCACGGAGGGCCCGGTCTTGCGACGCAAACGATCGCTTACTACTTATACAAGACAGGGGCGCGTTTCTTCCGCATGAGCCATACCGCGGCGGGATCGTGGGTCTTCCTGATTATATTGGCGGTCATAATCACATTGGCCGTTCGACAATTCCAAAAAGAGTGAAGGAGAAAAAGATTGAATATAGCAGCAAGGAGCATAATTACCGGGCGCAGACAAAATAGCTGGCTTTACTTTTTAAAGAAAGCCGGACGTTACACAGCCCTGATAATTGCAGTTCTTTTCTTTCTGTTCCCGATCTTTTGGATAACAGTAACAGCGATAAAACAGCCGGGGCAGTACTACAATTACCCACCCATATGGTTTCCGAAGCGGCCAACCTTTGTGCATTTTATTGCTGTGCAGAAAACCGGTTTAGGAGGGTACACGGCGCTGAAGAATAGTTTTATCATCACCATTTGCTCGACCGTTTCCGTCATGGTGCTGGGCACACTTGCGGCCTACGCTATGGCACGTTTTAAGACTGGCGGGCGCAACCTGGCTTTCTGGGTCCTGTCCCAGCGCATGCTGCCTCCAATTGCCATAGTATTTCCGCTCTTTCTGATGATGCGTATAATACGCTGGATCGACACCTACCAGGTGATGATCCTGTTCTACACAACGTTCAACCTGCCGTTCGTGATCTGGATGCTGAGGAGTTACTTCCTGGAGATTCCGGTCGATGTGGAGGAAAGCGCCATGGTGGACGGGTGCTCACGCATTGGCGCCCTTGTCAGGGTCGTTTTGCCGATGATTATGCCGGGGGTGATAGCGACTGCTGTATTCGCGTATATCTTCAGCTGGACGGAATTTCTTTTCGGTGTAATTTTCTCGCGCACCCGTGTATTCACTGTGCCGGTGGCTGTATCGACCTATTTCGGCAACGAGGGGCAGCTCTGGGGAGAGTCAGGCGTGATGGCAGTGCTGTCCATGGTTCCCGTTTTTATAATCGGCCTCGCCGTACAAAAACACTTCGCCCGCGGGCTTACGCTCGGGTCGGTGAAAGGATAAGTGATTCGGGCTGGATGAGTCAACCCCGAATGAAAATTAAATCCCTATCTTTTTAAAATCATAAACTAAGAGGTGTTGATGAGTCATGGTAAATGTGGAGATGCCGAAGCTTGGTTTGACTATGGAAGAAGGAAAAATAATAAAATGGCACAAAAGTGAAGGGGACAGTGTTATAAAAAATGAACCTTTATTTGAGGTCGAGACGGAAAAAATTACTTCAGACGTTGAATCTCCGGTGTCCGGTGTTCTGACCAGGATAATTGTTCCCGCAGGTTCTACGGTGCCTGTTTCGGAATTGGTTGCCCACATAGGGGAAACAGTGGAGGAAGAAGAAGTACAAATAGAAGAACAAATGTCCGCGGGCCAGGGGATGGAAAAAGATAGGAAAAAAGAGATGGGGATTGAAGCCCCTCAAAACAGGGCCCGGACCGGGGTTTCGCCTCTGGCACTTAAAATTGCAGAAAGCCATAATATTGACCTGTCAAAGATAAAGGGAACAGGTTTAGGCGGTATGATCTCAAAAGAAGATGTGTTAAAGATAGTCGGGCGTGATAAAAAATTCCCCGTCGAAATAGCAGGAGTGGAGATCCTCGAATCGATCGAGATGAGTCTGCCCAGGAGAAAAACAGCCCAGAGACTTTCCCGAATGCACCTGGAGGCTCCCCATGTTACGATCACATCACCTGTCGATTGCACAAAAACGGCTGAGCTCAGGAATAGATTGAAACAGGAAATATTGAAAAAAACCGGTAAAAAGCTGACCTACACGCATATCTTTGCCAGGGCCGTGACCCTGGCACTTAAGGAGTTTCCGGTTATTAATTCCCGTCTTCTTGAAAATAAAATTTTTAAGATCAAAGATATAAATTTAGGAATTGCTGTTGATATTGATGAGGGCCTGGTAGTCCCTGTTGTAAAAAATGCAGAAAAATTGAAATTAACTGATCTTGTAGTTAAAATGTACGAGCTGGCTGATAAAGCTGCAAGCAAAAAATTGACTCTCGATGATATTACCGGCGGGACTTTTACAATAAGTAATCTGGGCACGCTGGATGTTGACGTTTTCACCCCTATCATTAATCCGCCTGAGTGCGCGATCCTGGGTATAGGAAAAATGTTCAAAAGAGCATGGGTCGTTAGCGATAAAATAGAAGTTAGAACTGTTGCGACTTTCAGCCTGACATTTGACCACAGGATCGTGGACGGTGCCGGCGCTGCCAGGTTCCTCAAGAGAATAAAAGAAATATTAGAAAATCCTGGCCCTTTTTTCTAAGGGATAAATGCAACAGCGAAAGAGCGGGGGATGGTGTTTATAAAGCCTGTTGAATAATTAAAGAAATTAGTTTTCGTTTATCAGAAAATTGCCACAGGATTGATCAGTGAGCCGGTCCCCCCCGGCAGCCTGAGCGGTGACACGACTGTCATAAACTCCCAGCGTTTTTCCTCCTCGCACACTTTAACAAGCTCCTCAAACTGAAGGCTGTCGGCGCAGATCATGCCCATGGCGGTGATCTGTAGGGGGTGGACCGGATAGGCCATTCCTTCGACATTGCAGGGCACAGTTTCCCCGTCACCGTCCGGCAGGAACACAGCCGCCTTCCGCTCGTGAAGCCAGGGCAAGGCATCGACATGCAGCCCGGCCTTGCCGTCACCTTCGTAGCCGTTGTCCCACGCCCCCAGCTCGAGCCGCCTTCGGTGATGGCCGGTCCGGAAAAGAAAAATATCCCCCTCACCAAGTCTGACGCCCTGTGCTTTTTCAGCAGCCTCGAGCTCTTCTGCCGTAACAGCTTCACCCGGCTCGAGCCATTTGACTTTGCGAAGGCGCGGAATGTCAAGGAGTACGCCGCGCCCCACGATGCTGTGCGCGTAGGTTGTAATGTCGTAAATTTCCGGCCCCCGGGAGGTGACGCTGCTGACAGGTCTGTCATTGTAAAGCCTGCCCCTGTAGCTGACATGGCAGAGCGCGTCCATGTGTGAATGACAGTCGCCATGACATTCACTGGCCAGGAAGTCCAGAACAAAATGGGGCTCCCCCTGGGGTATGTCGATATCGTGGTTATGGGTAATATAATGAAGCGCGGGATGAGGGTTGTCGGGGCCGGCCACCTTGTTGATCGGTATGGCAAGCGAAACAGTGCGCCCGGATTTTACAAATGACGCAGCTTTTTGTACAGTTTCAGGGGTTATGTAGTTGAGAGTGCCTTTTTCATCGTCCGCCCCCCATCGTCCCCAGTTGCTGACTGATTGAAATATTTCATCAAACTCTTCTGCTGAAACATAATCGGGTTTTGTCATCATAATAAACAGCTCCTTTATCGGTCATTAACCGCCAAGAATACCATTATGACCCGGTCCTCTTGGAATGATCGGCCAGATATCGACCACCACATCATCCTCGACAACGTGGAAGGCATCGTAAAGATTGACAGTAGTGGGCGCGTATCCGGGGGTCAGCTCAACTGTATCTCCGAGTTTGAGCTTGCACTTTTCATCCACGTCAAATAGAGCGTGCTCCTCGGCAAAAAAACGGGCCTGGTAGTCCGGATATTCCATCATGGTCGGAGGCGCAAGGTCAATACCGATGGATTTACGTCCGGCATCCATTATTATTGTGTTCCCGTGCTGGATAAAGACAGTGCTCAGCACCGTAAGCGACCGGGAAAAGCCGGGCACAAGGCTGCCGTGAAAATTGTCCATAAAAACGTATGAGCCGGCCTGAAGTTCTGTGATGCGCGGGTCCGCGCCTGTGATGTTATATGTTCCCGTGCCTCCGCCGGAGACGATCCTGCATTCAAATCCTGCCTTTGCCAGCCGTTCGATGACCTCACCCAGGAGGTCAATGGCCTGTTTTGCCTTCTTGACGCGCAGCTCGTGGTCCGGTTCCAGCATGCAGTGGCCTTCGTATCCCTGAATACCCAGGAAACGGAGGTTGGGAAGTTTGCTCAAATGCTGTGCCAGATCCTCCGCCTCGTCAACGGAGCGCACGCCCCCCCTCCCCATGCCCACATCGACTTCGATCAGGACGCCGAGCTCGCTGCCTGCAGCCTTAGCCGCGCTTGACAGATCATCGGCATTCTGTTTATTGTCGACTGCCAGGCTCAAACGGCCGCGCTTTGCCTCCTGGGCCAGAGCCTTTATCTTTGCCGGACCGCCGATCTGATTTGCAATGTACACATCCTCAATGCCGGCGCGGCTCATGACAATTGCTTCCCACACAGTGGCCGTGCAGACACCTATGGCCCCCGCTTCTATCTGCATTTTGGCAAGTTCGGAGCACTTCTGGACCTTTATATGAGGTTTTAGGTCGGCGGGCATTTTACTTAAGTAGTCTGCCATGTACTTTATATTGCGTTTTGCCACATCGAGATCAAGGATCAGGGCAGGTGTGACGATTTCATGCCGTTTTTTACCGATTGCAGGCTTGTACGCGTTATACACATAATCATGAAGGGATTTAATCATCTGAAATCTCCTTTTTTAAATTATTAAACATCTCTCTGAGATATTTACCTCAGCAACAAACGAAATCTTTATACCGTTAAACCTCTCTTTTTTTTTGTATGCTACAATGGAATAATACATTATGTCAAGAACATTACTGTAAATTCAGGAAAATATTATAACTTCGGTCCTAAAAATTTTGATTTTAAAAGAAAATAAGGATATAATTAGTTCTTGGTGAACAATTGGCATTTTTACTTTAACTAAGTATTCTTAAGATTAGCAATTATGAAAATATAAACAGTTAAATAGAACTAATTAGTCGCGGTGAAACGGCTCAATTTAGTGAATTTGTGATTTATTCACAAAGAACTAATTTGTAAACCTAATTAGTTCGAAATTTCAAAAGCTTGAAATAACTTGATAAAGGAGGCGCTGATTTATGCCACCTGCCGATG
>DRHN01000315.1 GCA_011049595.1 Spirochaetota bacterium
GCTCTACCTATCAGGAAGCTGTTATCGGCATCAGGTTAGCTGAAAATGGGAACCTAAAATTAAAGCCGCTGATCACCCACAGTTTTAATTTGATAGAAATCCAGAAAGCATTTGAACTGCTTTCCAGGCGAAAAGACCATGTAATCAAAGTGGTTATTAATCCCTAACATCATAATATTACGGGAGAGATTAAATAAGTATAATGATGAGAAGAAATCAAGATTAATTGAGGAAAACTCGTAAATGTATCTGATTTACATTCGGCCTTGTTTTAGAATCACCGATCAATATTTCATTGCCCAGATCATACATACTTTTCAGCTTCTTCTCTTGCTATACTGCACCAGTCAACCGCGTTCTGCGGGTTGCCGCCGATCGTGTGATTGTCCTTCATAATAATTTCTACCACACAGCCCTTTGCGGTCTCAAAGGTTTTCTTTATATCTTCTCTTATCAGCTCTTTACTGACAGTCTTTTCTGCAAGCAGCGCGGGATTGGGCTTCATTGAAAAAATGTATTTGTCCTCGAGATACTCCGCCCTTTTTTTTTATTCATGTATTTATTTCTCACAAGCCACCCTATGGTTGATCATGGTATCGCACCTTGAAGATTTTGGCAAATCTAATTGTTGAATTATAGTGAAATGGTTATATAAAAATGCGCGGGTAGTTCAATACTATTAGACCCAAATCATGGATAATTTATTAAATTAAGTGATAACACCGTGCATCCCAGGCATCATCTGTAACCCGGCATCGTCGGATACTTCGAAGTTGCCGGACCTGCTAAGGCATTGCCTGTTTTGCACGGGACAGAACCATCAACAAATTGGGGGTAATGTATGGAGGGAAAAATTCTCTATTTTGATACACCGGGAAAGATCAATACCGACAGAACCCTGAAGGCTGCCCGTCAAAGAGCACAGGAGCTCGGTATAAAGCAGATCGTGCTCGCTTCTACTCACGGTTTTACTGCCAAACGGGCATCGGAGCTGTTTAAAGGGATGGATGTCGACCTTGTAGCTGTCTCCATCTGTGCGAGCTTCGATAAAAGCGGCTGGACAATGACCCGGGAAGAGAGGGAAGAGACCGAAAATCATGGTGTCAGGGTTATTACAGGCTTGCACTCCCTGGGCGACGATGTCAGCGAGGCTTTCGGTGAATCGGCCCCGAACAGGATCGTTCGGGAGACACTTTACATGTTCTGCCAGGGATTGAAGGTTGCTGTTGAGATCGCTGTAATGGCTGCGGATGCAGGTGTTCTGGATATTTCAGGCGAGGCGATCGCAATCGGCGGCACCGACGAGGGAGCGGATACCGCAATTGTTATAAAACCGGCTTACGCGCGGAAATTCAAAGAAATGAAGATAAGGGAAATTATAGCTAAACCGAGATAGAAAGATCACGCGTATCCGCGGGGCATGGTCCTCTCAGCCGAAACACGAGATCACCGGAAGGTCGACCATTGTCCGCAATCCGTGTTCAGCATTAACTATTTGTTTGACAGCGTTTGTTATAATCGCGCATGTAGCTATATCACCGTTGACGCCGCCCTTGATCGTTGATACTATATCAGGTTCACCTGAAATTTCGATCGTGTCTTCGGAAGCCGGCTCACCAACAGATGCGCGGAAAACCAGGGTTATTTTTTCTTTGCCGTTTTCAAATCCTTTGCCAATCTGCTGCACGCCGGCGGCAAAACCCGGATTTATAGTCATGTTTTCTGTTTCGATCTTTTCTTCCGCGACAACGGGTATCAGGATATCCTCCGTTCTGTCAATGTCCCATCCCATCCTGCTTCCGATCATGTGAATTGATTCGGTGAGCCCGACGTGCCGCAGAGTGCCTTTTTGTTTTTTTATTTCAAACTCGGATAATGATAGCCCGGCACCGATCTTGTTTTGAAAAGGTATTCGCCTGAAAGCTGCATTTTGGATTCTCGACACTTTTATCCTGTTTATTTTACGGCATATCCCCGAAAGGGTCACTGGAAAAAAATCCATCAAAAATCCCGGGTTAACGCCTGTGCTCAAGACCGCCGTGTTATTTTTTTTTGCCGCTTCATCGATTCTTTTGGCCAGCACCGGCCAGGTCTTCCATGGATATGACAGTTCCTCACAGGTTGTAACGACGTGAAGACCAAAGGTGGTAATTTCCTCGATTTGAGGAGTTATTTCATCTAACCCGGAAACAGTTGTCAATACAGCCACGTCCGGGTTTTCGGTGTTGACAAGGCTTTTAAGAGAATCTGAAACCAATAGAGAAAGTTCCGGGATTGAGCATAAGGAACCAAGATTTTTTCCGGCCAGTGAAGGGTCTTTGTCAACCGCGCCGATGATTTTGAGGTTTTTTCTTTCAAGAATATAACCGGTTATTTTCCGGCCTAAAGGCCCCATTCCGATCTGAACAACTTTAATTTCTTTCATTTTTCCTCCAACGAATACGGTTTGAAAATATATTAATACTTGATGGATGTAAATTTATTTATATTAATACCAATTATTCCCTAAAACGGGCCGTGGAGCATATTTATGATGAAAAGAGATTTCAAAAAATTGATCGAAGAACTTCATGAGGAATATTCATTAAAATTTCCGGACTCTGCTTCAATCAATAAAAGGGCAAAAAATTACCTGGTCGACGGGGGCAGTCATACCCTGCGTTTGATCCAGCCCTTCCCGCCTCGTATAGTTTCTGCCGGGGGTGCCTGGGTCAAAGATGAAGATGGACACAATATCCTGGATTTCTGGCAGGGTCACCTGGCCAATATTCTTGGACACAATCCCAAACTTATCACTGAAGAGATCTCTGAAGCTTTTAAGAGAGGATTGGGTCTTCAATTGGGGCTTACGGATAAATTACAGCTGGAAACAGCTGAAATATTATGCAAGCAAACAGGCGCTGAACGGGTCCGTTTTACGACAAGCGGCTCGCTGGCAACAATGTATTCTTACTTTCTGTCCCGGGCATTTACCGGGAGAAATCTGATTATGAAAATGGGCGGGGGTTGGCACGGCTCGCAGCCCTGGGGTCTTAAAGGTGTAAAATATCACTCCAACGGCAATGGCCATTACAATTACGTTGACAGTGAGGGCATTCCGGAAACCGTGACGGATGAAATTATCATAACTCATTTTAACGATACAAATATGCTGGAGGACCGGTTTAAAAAACATGGTGAAAGGATTGCCTGTTTGATCATCGAGCCGTTTTTAGGAACCGGTGGGCTGATCCCGGCTTCAAGAGAGTATTTACAAAGCTGCAGGGACTTGACTGAACGGTGGGGAGCAGTGCTGATATTCGATGAGGTGATCAGCGGTTTTCGTTTTCACGCCGGGGACCTGGGTTCTCTGTACGGGATCCAGCCGGATCTTGCTACATTCGGGAAGATCATGGGCGGAGGAATGCCTGTGGCTGCAGTTGCGGGCAGGAAGGATATAATGAACCTGATCGGTACCGAGGAAAATAACAGAGTGAGTTTTTCCGGAGGAACTTTTTCGTCGCACCCCGCGTCATTACTTGCCGCAAAAAAAATGATGACATACCTTGTTGAAAATGAAGAGAGGATTTATCCACGCCTTGCGGTATTGGGGGAAAAAGCGCGGAAAACGATGGAGTCCGCATTTCTCGAACAGGGGATATTTGCGCGATGCACAGGTTACGGCAATGATGCGATACCTGGAAGCTCGATGGTCACGCTTCATTTTCCCCTCGATGAGAATGCTTCAATGGAAGATCCCGAAAATATATTTGACCCGTCTGTATGCGACGTAACGCTCGGCCGAGATATTTTTACTTTGGCGTTATTACTGGAGAATGTTCACATTTTGAAAGGTCACGGCGCTGTTTCTACTGCCCACACAGAGGAGGATTTGACTTTTCTGGGACGTGCCTGTCAAAAGGTAGCCCTGCGGATCAGAAAATATTTATAAAGTACAGTCATAACGCATCATCGGCCTGGTTTCCGATCTGCGGCGCACTTCAACGAAACCTGACTGCTTGAATGCTGAGAACAACCCGGTGTAAACAAAGACATCCGGGGAATTTTCCTTTTTTGGGTCAACTGGATAGCTTTCAGCGATCAATGCCCCGGACACATTAACCCAATGGTCGATCAAATTGTTCGGTGGCAGGTATTCAATTGTGCATGACATACATGATTTGCTTTCTATCCGAAATACAGAGTATGACGATGGACTTAAGAGAAATGGTCTGACAATTGAAAAAATAGTTCAAGAAGAGAAAGCAGCGCTAGAAAATAGCGACGGTATTATAGCTGTATCCGATGCTATTTTTGATATTGCATTTGACAGATATCAACTTGATTCCCGCAGGTGCCTGGTATTTCAAAACTATGTAGCGGGAGAAATGTTACCGGTGACGGATGATAAAAAGCTTTCTGATAAAGACGGAATGATACACATGGTGTACGAAGGTCATCTGGACAGTGACAGAAACGGCGGGCACTATGATCTGTTTGATATGTTCACAGAGATCGCCCGGCAGGGTATAAATATTCATATTTACCCTTCCCGGGATACCCCGATTTACAGAAATTTTTCAAAAAATGAAAGTTTAATACATTATCATGAAACAGTAAACCCCGCCCGGCTGATAAGAGAGCTCACAAAATACGACTTTGGATGGGGGACAACAGCGGTCTTGGGCCGTACTGCATGGTGCATACTGCAAACCATGTTTTTGACACAGAAAAGGTAAGTATGACAAGCTGGGAGAAAAAACCGGTAACAATTGGAAAGGACTGCTGGATAGGGATGGGGGTTTGTATCCTTCCGGGTGTAACAATTGGAGACAGGGTAATAATTGGAGCAGGGAGTGTGGTTGTGAAGGATATCCCCTCGGATGTAATAGCAGTCGGGAATCCCTGCAGGCCGATGAAAACAAGATCAGGCGAAAAAATAAAGCCCGATAATCCTCAAAAATGACCTGAATATCCTCACGGTATTGACAAAAATAAAAAAAAATACTAAGTTATTATTGGTTATTTATTGTAAGTATTTTGAATATCATGAAGAAAGAAATGGAAAAAAAGGGAGAAAGTACCGATTTTTTAACAGTCAGGGAAGTGTCGAAGCTGCTTAATATAAATGAGAAAAAGGTCTATACCCTGGCCCGGGAGGGGAAGATACCGGGAACAAAGGTTACGGGAAAATGGCTGTTTCCGAAGCAAGAGCTGGAGAGCTCGCTCAGAAACAAAGCGCGCCGGGCGGTGAAGAGATTTTCGTCGGAGTTTGAAGTAAACAGGAGCGTAGTACTCGTTTCCGGGTCGGACGACCCGGTAATGCACATGGTGCAGGGTTTGTTCCATAAGATGCACCCGGATTTTGCGCTTTTTTCTTCGAGTGTAGGCAGTGAAGAGGGGCTGAAACTATTAAATAAGAGGTTCTGTCACATAGCATTGAGCCATCTGTACGATAGTTCAACCGGGGATTATAATTTTCCTTTCATCAATGCTTTATTCGATGATCCGGATGAAACAGCGGTTATAAACCTGTTTTACCGGAATGTCGGGTTCGTTTCAAAGGCTAAAAACGTCACATCTTTTAAAAGTATTGTGGGGCAGGGGCTTCGTTTTATTAACCGGCAGTCGGGATCAGGTATACGAAGGCGGAGTGATCAAATAATTATCAATGAAAAGCTCCTGGATAGTCAAATACGGGGGTACAGCTCGGAAGTTTACACTCATTATGATGTGGTCAACCGCATCATAAGCGGTGATTCTGATTCCGGTATCGCATCGGAATCTGTCGCCCTTTATGCCGGCTTACATTTTCACAGGCTCTTTGAAGAGCGTTTCGACATGGTCATTTTTAAGGATACTTTTTTTGAAGAGGGTGTTCAGGCTTTTGTTGAGTTTATACGCTCCGGGATATTTTTTAAACACCTGAATAGTATGAGAGGATACGACTGCCGTTCAACCGGGAAAGTCATGTATCCGGCGAGTGAATTGTCTGACCAGTAGTCATTCAATAAAAAAGTGATAAGGTAATACTTTAATTTTTTAGGATATATTATCGTGTTATATCGGTCATACACCGGTTTTTCATTATTCGGATTACCGGGATTAAAAAGGGTAAGTAAAAGTGAAATTTACGAAAGCCATGTTTTTCAGTTTCGGTGTTCTATGTGCTTTATCCGGATTATTCAACAAAGGCTATGCAGCAGACAACAGGCTGTTGATGGCAACGACAACCAGCACGGACAATACCGGTCTCCTGGATTATCTTGCACCCTACCTGCAGGCCGACACAGGCATTGAGCTGAACTGGGTCGCTGTGGGAACAGGTAAAGCTTTGATGCTCGGAAAAAATTGTGATGTCGATATTCTGATGGTCCACGCCCCTGAGGTTGAGAAACAGTTTATTGTGGATGGATATGGTATTATGCGACGACGTATAATGTATAATGATTTTGTGCTTATAGGTCCGGCCGGAGACCCGGCCCGAATTGGAGGGAAAACCGTTGCGGAAGCTCTAAAGACCATAGCGCTAAAACAGGCTGCCTTCGTAAGCAGGGGCGACGAGTCGGGGACCCACAAAGCGGAAGTTTCTTTCTGGGCAGCTGCCGGTATTGAAGTGCCGGACAAAGAGCGGTGGTACATTCAGACAGGCCAGGGGATGATAAGCTCCATAAACATAGCAGAACAAATCAATGCCTATACATTTGCTGATAGGGGCACATTCATCAAATACGAGTCCAATGAAAAGAATAATCCTCCCCTTGTAATACTTGTAGAAGGGGATAATGTCCTTCGAAATCAGTACAGTGTGCTAAAATTAAATCCTGACAGATGTAAGGACGTCAGGAAGGACTTAGATAAGCAGGCCAAAGCAGACAAATTCATTGAATGGATCACATCCTCAAAAGCCCAGCAGTTGATCAGGGATTTTAAATTGATGGGGAAGCAGCTCTTTATTCCTAATGCAGATTCATAAAATATTGTGAAGGGCCGGCGTAGTACCGGGGAAAAATAATAATGGGATACCTTTTTAACGGATTCATAAAGGCCGGGGAACTGCTGTTCACCGGCGACGCCCAGACCTATTCGGCTATTTTTACCACTTTGAAAGTATCCACCCTTTCGATCATAATAAGCCTGATGATCGGTACTCCTGCCGGGTTCTTTCTCGGGTATCTTGATTTTCCCGGTAAAAGACAGATCAGGGCGGTAGTTGATACCCTTCTTGCGCTCCCGACAGTTGTGGTGGGGCTTTTTGTGTACGCAATGATATCGCGGCAGGGACCTTTCGGAGGGTTAGGATTACTGTATTCGGTCCCCGGCATCGCGCTTGCACAGACAATTCTTGTTTTACCTATTGTGGTATCGCTTACGGCGACTGCCGTGGAGAGTGCCGACAGGCGTCTCAAAATGACGCTTTACACCCTCGGGGCAAGGGGCAGACAGATTGTGTTGACCACCCTTGGTGAAGTGAGGTTTGCCGTGCTTGCGGCGGCGGTAACCGCGTACGGCAGAGCAATTTCCGAGGTCGGTATATCGATGATGATCGGCGGCAATATTAAATGGCACACCAGGACCATTACCACAGCTATCGCCCTCGAGACCGGTAAAGGCGATTTCGCGATGGGGATATCTCTGGGTATGGTTTTACTGCTGATAGCGTTTTTTATAAACTGGATGCTGCTCGTATTGCGGAGACATTCACAACACGGGTTTTAATGGCCGGTTCCCGGGAAAACTCCGGCGTATCCGGGTTTACCGGGCCAATGTATATTTTTTACTGAAAAAGTTACCTTAAAGTTATTAACTAATTAAATATAAAGAGTTAAATAGAGCTAATATAGGAACTGCCGCATGTCGGACACACCGGTATATGAAGTCACTGGATTAAAACACGGTTATGGTGATAAGTTTCTTCTGAACATTCCTCATCTTAGTATCAAGAGCGGAGCTTCTGTCGGCATAGCCGGGCCCAACGGAAGCGGTAAGAGTACGCTGCTGAAGCTGCTGGCATTTCTGGAGTGGCCATCCGAAGGTGATGTTTATTATAAAGGCCGAGCGGTCACTAAAAAGGAAACAGGCTTGAGGCAGGGCGTTACACTTTTACCGCAGGATCCCTACCTGCTGAAAAAAACCGTTTTTGAGAATGTTGGTTACGGCCTCAGGATGCACGGGAATAAACGAAATATTAAGGCAAAAGTTCATGAGGCCCTTCTGCTCCTGGGGCTCGTTCCAAAAAAATTTGTCAGGAGGCACTGGCACGAGCTTTCAGGCGGTGAGGCCAAACGTGTTGCCCTGGCTGCAAGGTTTGTGTTAAACCCGGATGTTCTGCTCCTTGATGAACCGACGGCAAATGTCGACCGGCACAGCGCGTTTCTGATAAAGGAAGCGGTAGAAAAGATCCGTAATAAATATGGGACCTCGCTCATTATTGTCAGCCACGATCATGTGTGGCTGAACAGTGTGACTGATGAAAATCTAAAGTTGTATGAAGGAAGTATAATTGAACATGGATTAAATAATCTTCTGCCCGGACCCTGGAGCCGGGGAAACGACCTTTTGTGGACAAGGCATCTGTCTGACGGTCAGGTAATATGCGCTGCCGATCCTCCGGACAGGTACTCCACTGCGATCCTCGAACCGTCCAGCATAATGATTTCAACCGAATACCCGGAGGGAATTTCCGCGCAGAATATACTGAGAGGGACGATCAGCAGTATGACATCTGACAATGATCCCGGAAAGGTAGGAATTGAGGTCAGTGTATCAGGCATGCCCCTGACCTGCGGTGTTACCAGCCATGCTGCCCGGTCACTTTCTCTTATCCCGGGTAAAAAAGTGTGGGTCGTGTTTAAGGCTACATCTCTTCACTGGCATTGATGAAAATCTTATACATTTACCAGATATCAGGAAAGATGGGAAAGTTACTGATATGTTTTCCGGCTATGGGTATTGAAAAGTGAAGATTATTGTATTAAGCTTAATTTCAGGATAAGGGCCTTGAAATTAAAGATCAGAAAAGATATAAAAATCTCCTATATTTATCTATTGAAGTGGATCTTGCTCGCGCTTCTTGCTGGTGCTGTGGGCAGTTTAACCGTACACAGTTTCTTTTTTTTGTTGTCCAACATCACAAAATTTTTTTTATCCTACCCTGTTCCGCCTCCCGCTTACGCTGTGTTCGGGGCAGTTGTTTCCGGCGGACTGATCTACAGGCTTCAGCCAAACGCTTCAGGGGAGGGTATCCCTTCATATATTCAGGGGTTGCGGGATTACGGGGGAGAGCTGTCTCCTTCCGTAACTCTTTTCAAATATTTCGCGGGACTCGCCACTTTATCGACATTCGGGAACGGAGGAATTGTGGGTCCGGTCGGACGGGTCTCGGCCGGTATTATGTCCCTCATTGCCGGCAGGCTGCAAAAACTGGGGTTAAACCGGGATGACATTCACACGGCGGCAATATGCGGGATGGCAGCAACGGTGGGCGCTGTTTTCCACACACCGATCGGCGGGGGTATCTTTGCCGTTGAGATTATTCAAAGAAGAAAACTGGGCTACAAGGACCTGTTCCCGGCCATATTGTCGAGCTCAACAGCTGTTTTCCTGGCCAGGACATTTCACGTCAGATCTTTTTACCGGATACAGGTGCCCGGGGATATAATGGATGTCAGGATGATAGGCTGGCTTGCCGGCCTTTCTGTCCTTCTCGGGTTAGCCGGCGCCCTCTACGCACAATTATACGTATACGTCTCAAAATTGATTAAGAGAGAAAAGGGCAAAACTCTTGTAAAGGTGGTTTCTGGTTCTCTTGTGGCATCAAGCATTGCATGGTTAATCAACCCGGAACTCCTCGGGACAAGCACCCGTTTTATTCAGTCCATCATTACCGGTGATATGGCTGTTTTGTCCGGAAGGCTGCCGGGGATTATTCCGATTGGCTGGGTGCTTCTCATAATGCTGATCGGCAAAGCGGTCTGCAATTGTATCACTGTCGGTTCGGGAATGAGTGCCGGCTTTACGGGGCCTGCTGCCATTATCGGGATGCTTCTTGGAGGTTCCGTAGCGTTTTTCCTGCGTCTTGATCAGACATCCCCGACCTTCTTCGCGTTTATTGCCGCGGGATTTTCAGGTATGCTGGCAAGCAGCATGAATATACCGCTGGCATCTTCTGTCATGGCGATCGAGATCTTCGGGCTCGAGTACAGCATTCCTGCTGCCCTTGCCGCGATTATTGGATTTCAGATAAACAGGCACATGACAATTTATGATTTCGCAAAGGCGGGCTCGGGGAAAGGGCAGCAGGAACCGCCTTTACAAGAGTTTGGCCCTTTTCTCTCTTAATCA
>DRHN01000316.1 GCA_011049595.1 Spirochaetota bacterium
AACTGGCCATGATCAGTAAAAAGACCTCAACAACGCGACCGGATTGGTTGAGCATTGTCTGGGAGACGGCGTATAGATCCAGGAATGCTATTCCAATGGCCAGGCTTGAGTTCTTTGTGAGGTTCAAATACTGACTTATTAATGGCGGAATTATCACCCGCAAGGCCTGCGGAAGGATAATAAGGCGCAGGATCTGTCCTTTGGTGAATCCCTGTGCCCTGGCAGCTTCTGTCTGCCCCAGTGGCACTGACAGAATGCCTGCCCGTACGACTTCAGCGATGTAAGCGCCGGTGTATACCACCAGTCCTAGCAGCAAAGCTGTAAACTCGGAGGAGAGTGAGACACCCCCTTCGATTTTAGTCACTCCTCCCGGTGTGGTAACGATTTCCGGCAGATGGAGCAGCATAGGGTTGCCTGAAATCAGGAGCCAACCCAACAAAGGAATGGAGAGAAGAGGGACGCCCACCCAAAGCAGACTGAAACTGGGGTGTCCTTTTCGCAGCAGTCCGCGTTTCCGCACAATGAGCAACATCACAGCCACAATCAGCGCCGAAATAAGAAAAGGTAACCATCGGCCGAATGAGACTGTAGGGCGGAGCCACGGCAACACAATACCGCGATTGCTTATGAAGATCCTGCCGGGTAATACTATTGCATCCCGAATGTTAGGCAGCTTCAATATTACTGCGAAGTACAGAAAGAAAAGCTGCACAAGCAATGGAGTGTTGCGTATAATCTCGATGTAGAAACTTGCGATTTTACTTACAAGCCAGTTGTCTGACAATCTGGCAACCCCTGTAACCAGGCCTAAAAATGTGGCAAAGATAATGCCCAGGCCTGCAACACGGATGGTGTTGATTACACCGACCAAAAAAGCGCGTGCATACGTATCGGTTGGGCTGAACTCGATACCCTCCGCCAGGTCAAAACTAGCCTCCTGGTTCAAAAAACTGAAACTGAATGTCAGACCACGACCAAGGTAGTTGGAAAGAGCCCCTATTACAACGGCAAGAACCAGAATTACAAATACTATCTGGGCCAACACTTTAAGCACGCGCACGTCACGCCAAAAAGGCACACCTCTTTTGTGTTCTCCTACACCTGTACGTCTTCTCATGCCTGCCCTTTTTTAACCGTCTAAAGAGGATGCAGCCCCATAGGTAAATGCCGCGCGTTTCCAGACTACGTATGTTTTGCTGCCAATGGTACTGTACGGTCTAACGGAAAGCCATAGGATAAAGCAGTCCGCCCTCATTCCACAATTTATTGGGTCCGCGTGGAATGTTTATACCACCAGGTCCAGGATGCCGGTTATAGACTTCCTCATAATTGCCTACCTGCTTGATGACATTGACCATGAAATCATCGCTTAAACCCAGGGAGGTGCCCATCTCACCCGTGACACCAAGTAGTCGCTGAATGGTCGGATTTTTGCTGGAGAGCATTTTGTCCACATTCCTGGAGGAGGCAGCCTCAGCGACTACCCCTCCCAACAATCGGGATAAGCTGGGGTGCGCCTGACCTTAGGCCCACCAGGTGCCCAGAGCCCCTGCTCCTGCAACGGGCGGTGCTAATCCTGAAACTCGGGGCATTCGTTCCGAACATTACCGCCGGCAGGAGCTGGATAACTCGGGCAGCAGAGATCAGGAAACTAAAACGCTCTCATTGGCCCCATTTTAAAGAAGCTATTGGAATTAGAGGTCACCATGCAGGGGGAACTACTGGTGGGTGGATGCATTACCGTTAGCCTTGAACAATTAGAAAAAATGCTAATCATGTATATTTTTTACAACAAATAATATCCTTCATATATCTTTAATATTGCCGCTTTCTATTATTCGACAAATATATGAAATAATAAAACCCATCACTATTTAAAGCTGGTACTCTTTTTGCCGCTATATTGGAAACCTGCAGAAATACATGTTTTTTGACATACAAAATTCCGGGGTCTTTTTATAAAAGGGGGATAAAATGAAAAAAGTCATTATTACGCTTTTAATTGCTCTGATGACCATAATGTACGTTTCCTGTATTCAAAGAGCGACTATCCGGGTGTGGAATGAAGGAGGAGATGTTATGACGGTTGATGTAGAGGTGGATTCAAGGACAATTAACGACACTCAATTTGAGGAATTTGAAATTGAATGGGTCAGCGGGCCCTTCCAGTCCCATGACGTCCATGTATCGGCTTCATATTCCGGGGCAACCAGGCAGGGTGGTAGATACATAACGAATGTAGAGGTATATAATGAGGGTTGGGAATCTTTAACTATTACCAACTGTCCGGGGTGGTATTGACCGAATATTCTGTTCGGCGATATTGAGATTTTGTTCTGTCACATCCCGAATATAGACCTTGTCATCTCGACCCACTTTTTGAGCCTGGGCCTGTCCCCGTTTATTGTGTACAGATCTCTGATAAGGATCTCAAGGTTGCAGTCCTTTGCGGCCACGGCAGTCTGTTTCATGTCATCATTCACTAAAGACCAGTCAGGGTTCGCACCGCTGAGCAGGGCGGGGGTGGGTTTACGCGAGTATACATACTTTTTCCCCAGCATCTCACCTACTTTATTGAAGTCCGACCATCCTGAGACCGACACCGACCTGAGGTTCGGGATTGCGTCAATTATCAGGTCGAGCCTGTCGTCGACCGGCTCGCAGCAGCCGTAATAAAGAAGACCGAACTTCGATCCCAAATGGGCCAGGCAGGGGAGGACAAACTCCTTATACATTGCGGGTGATATAACCACGGCCTCCTGTGATTCAGCCCATCCCCACAGGTCCTTTAATGTCACATTACCCTTGTTTTCGGGGTCGGGCAGGTCGGACACGTACCCGTAGCTGCGGGGGCCCGCCATCTGGTTGTCGGTGTTCAGGGCCAATAAGTTTTCTTTTTCGAGATAGTCAAAAAACACGGTACGGTCCTCCAGCATGTAATTCATCAGCCGGTGTATAGAATCCGGCGAGTCAATGAGCCAGTAATTCAGGTTCTCGTTCCCTATAAACCTGTAGACCTGCCATGTAAGACCGAAAAAGAACATCCCGGCCCAGATTTCGTCTCCCGGGTCGACGAGAAACGGGTCGTAGTTGCCGACCCTGACCGGCAGAATGTCCCCCATGACATCCTCGAGCATCTCTCTGTACCGCATACTCTTTTCACGGTCAACAGAGATCGTCCGCTTTTTCAGCTTCTTGATGTCTTCGGTCGTTTTGACGGGAAAATTAAAGGTGTATCCAAGGGACGTGTCGTTCAGCGGGTTTACCGCAGGCTGAACTTCAACATCGACCCCGAAACTGGAAAGCTGCATCTGCCACCCGATCCTGAAATAAGGCTCGATCACTATGTCGTCACCCACCTCTTCGGCATGCCGGAGTGTGTCCCGCATGTTCCTTTCGACCGCTTTGAGGTACGGGTCTTCGCAGATGAGCTCATCCGGGGACACAAACCCATCTATGGCGGAAGTTTCAATAAGGATCACCGGTCTTTCCATCTTTAAAGAGTGAACCGCTTTCCACAGCTGTTTTCTTTCATTCATGACCTCAAGGGATGCAAACTCCATCCACTTAACGGCCAGCTCTCTGATAATGTTTTTGTCATTAGCTGTTATCATGGTCTCTTATCCTTTTATTTTTAATCCCTTGAATGCCGACGCAACTTTTGTAATGGCTTCTTCTATTGGAATTCTCTCTGTCGCGGAACCGGTCTGAAGGCCGTGCCCGTCGGTAAGGTCGAGTATAGCCTGGCCGTCCTCGGGCGTTGACAGGGCTGCTCCGTGAGACAGAAGGATGATGTCAGGTTTGATCCTGCGGGCAACATCGTAGTTTTCCCGGGTCCTCTTTGCTGTATCTTCGATCGTGTCGGGGTGATCATATCCGATTGAGCCGCCGATGGTTGTTCCAGCGTGAAAAATGAATACGTCCGGACTGCTTCCTTTTACTATCCTTTCGGTCTCTGCTGTGTTGAAAGCGTATGCGACCGTAACAAATCCCATTTCCTTCGCATATTTCAGCATCTGAATTTCATTGTCATAGGTGATCCCGGTAGCCTCCAGAACGTTTCTAAAGTTACCGTCAATAAGACCGATAGTCGGGAAATTATTTATACCGATAATGCCTATTCTCTTTAAATCTTCAAGAAAAAGAGGCAGATCCCTGGTGGGGTCATTTGCGTTTACCCCCGCCATTACAGGCATGTTTTTTACCACAGGCATGATCTCACGGGACGCGTATTCGAACATCAGGCCGTTGGCATCCGAAACAGGCCACATACCCGTCATCGAACCGGCGCCGCCGTGTCTCAATTTTACGGCATTGTAAACGCCGGCCATGTCGCAGCCGGATTTTTCGATGAATTTCGCGACGATCCCGGTCCCGCAGCTTGCCATGAAAAGAGTGTGTTTTGACTCGATCTCTTTCCGGAATCTTTTAAGGACTTGTTCCCTTGTAAATCTTTTTTTTAAAGAAAAACTTTGTTCCAATTTCAGCCTCCTGATAAATATAGATTCTGTCTGGTGAATGTTTTTATTTTTGCTCGCCAGGTGATCATGCTGCTCGCCAGGTGATCATGCTGACCGCTAGCGGTCAGACAGCGCTTATATCGGATATTCTCTACCGCTTATTCCTGATCATCGCCACAAGGTGTTCGGCTATTTCAACAGCGAACCCGGGATCGTTTATGTCCAGGTCTCTCAGAAAAACAGGTATGTCCCCCCTCAGTTCCTTTTTAAGGGTTTCTACATACACCCTGTCAGTGTCGGGGTCGTAAAACGGGCCCCCTTTCACAGAATAAGAGCAAAAACCTCTCATGGGGATAAACCATTCAACAGGGCCGCGGGCCGGGTTGATCCTTTGCGCCTGCACCCTGGCGAGTTTTATCATTTCATCCTCATTTGTCCTGACATTCGTGTAGAGTGAGCTGTGCCTCACCATTTTCCTGTCGCGGAATTTTTCCGGTATAGATTCTGGGGGACCGTAGGTATTACAGGTGATCCCGCCCGGGCAGATCACCTGTGGAATAGCGAGGCCTGTCGCGACAGTCATCCTCTCGGGTGTCGCCGCAAGATAGCCGCCAAGCATCTCCTGGATGACCTCGATCGTGGCAAGGTCCAGAACACCGTTGATCTTGCCCTCTTTCATCAAGGATTCCATAGCTCTTCCGCCGGTGCCGACAGCGTGAAACACTACAGTGTCGAAACCTGCAGATTCGAATACTTCCCTGGCTTTCATCGCGCCGGGGGTCGTAATGCCCACGGTAGTTATTGCTATCAAAGGGCGCGCGGTTTCAGCCTCTTCGCCTTCCATTTGTGCCATCCCGCATATCGCCCCGGCCGCGTTGCTGAGTATCTGCCGGCTAACCATGTTCAGGCCCATTATGTCCGAAACTGAGAACATCATTGTTACATCTTTGATACCGACAAGATTCGATGTATCACCCGAGGCCATGGTGGACACAAGCACCTTGGGAAACCCAACCGGAAGCTCCCGCATGACAGTGGCGGCCAGTGTGCTTCCCTGAGTGCCCCCGCACGAAATTATTCCGTGAATATCGTTCTGCTCTATGAGTTTTTTGATGACACGCTTTGCGCCTTCGGCCAGTACCGGAGCGATCCTTTCCCTTGTCGGCCCTTCTTCAACCAGGTCGTCAAAGTTCTCTCCCGCGGTCTCAGCCAGCCTGTGGCGGGTAATGTCAGGCGTAAAAGCAGGGGGGTTGATAACACCGGTGTCGATCATCAGGGTTTTGAGACCTGTTTTCTCTATATGCCGTTTTATATAGGAGTACTCCTCACCCTTGGTATCCATGCACCCCAGGATCACGATCTTTTTATCCATTGCGTCTCCTTCCTGCCGTTGTATTGGTTTCCATATTACCAGCCGCCGTGTTTTATCGAAAGGGTGTTAAAAGAGCCGGTATGCTCCTCAGACTTCACTTCCACGTCAGTTACAGACGCGCCGCGGGGCCCGTGATAGCACCATTTGATCAGTTTATCGATGCTGCCCTCGCTGCCTTCGATCACCGCTTCGACACTCCCCTCATAATTATTTTTAACCCATCCGGTCACATCGAGCGCGAAAGCCCTTTCCTGAAAGGAAACCCTGTAAAACACACCCTGTACACGTCCCCGGATAATCAAATGTTTTCTCACACCAGGCATGACAAAACCCTGCTTTCTTAGTTCTTGAAGAGTCACGATCGGTCAACGAGAATTGTATCACAAAACAACGATTAAATAAAATATTTTTTTAATAGCTGACGAGGCGTATATAAGATTTTTTAAGTGAAGGTCTGGTGTTCGGGTATAGGGATTTTATTTCCACACGAGTATTTTGTGATTTTTAATAACCTTCTCCTCGTAAGAGTAAATGTCATATATGATCTCCTGAGGCTCAAACCAGAGTTTGATCTCCCTTTCCGCAGACTCCACCGAGTCGCTTGTGTGAACAACGTTTTCGAACAGCCCGCTTGTCAATATGCGGCCGAACTGCCCACGGATGGATTCCGGCTCAGCTTTCTCGGGGTTTGTGTGCCCGCAGATCTCCCGGACTTTTCCCAATGCATTTTCCCCGTAATAAACGAGCGCCATGACTTTGTGCCGTTTGTGCAGTTTGCCGGTGATATAATCGATAAGCTCAGAGTAGAAAGGTTTGTCTTTGTGGGCTTCATAGTGCTGTCCGGCCAGTTCAGGGGAGACTTTAACCATTTTTACGCCGATTATTTCAAGCCGTGTTTCGCTGAACCTTGTTAAAATATTACCTGTCAATGATTTTGACAGTCCGTCCGGCTTGATCAGTATAAGTGTTTTTGTGTTCGGCATAGGTGGACTCCGGCAATTAATCACAAGTATACTAAATTTTAAACTAAATATTGTGTATTTGTCAAGTAGATAAATTCTATTTTTAAACCCTGGAGACGCCGTATTAATATTAAAATCTGTTTTCGATAAGACAAAATATTAGTATACTTGTAATTAGAATCATATGACCGAATTTTGCACATATTTGCAGGAGGGGAAAAAAGTATGTCAGAACATAAATTTAAAACCGAGGTAAACCAGCTTTTACACCTTATCATTCATTCCCTGTATTCAAATACTGAAATCTTTTTACGGGAACTTATTTCAAATTCTTCAGATGCGCTGGACAAATTAAAATATCTGACCCTTACAGATGATAAATACAGGAACCTTCAATTCGATCCCCGCATTGATGTATATTTCGGAAAAGCCATACGGAAGATCATCACGCTCACAGATGCGGGGGACAAGCAGAAAATAATATCCGTATCCGACAACGGGATCGGTATGAACGCCGGGGATATGGAGATGGACCTTGGAACTATCGCCAAGTCGGGGACCCAGGATTTTATAAAAGCGCTTACCGGAGACGCGAAAAAAGATTCAAACTTGATCGGAGAGTTCGGTGTCGGGTTTTACTCCACTTTCATGGTTGCCGAAAAGGTTGAAGTCATCAGCCGGAAGGCCGGTGAGGAAAATGCCTACAAATGGACAAGCGACGGAAAGGGTAATTTTGACATCACCGACGATGCATCCAGGGAGGATAACGGCACGACAGTAATACTCCACCTGAATGAAAATGGAGAGGAATTTTCAGACAGATGGAGACTCGATGGCATAATAAAAAAATATTCCAATCACATCCCTTTTCCCATCTTTCTGCACTATGAAGAAACCAGGTCAGAGGGTGAAGGTGCGGGAAAAAAGGAGATCAAGGAGCAAAAGGAGGAGCAGGTAAATGCCGCTTCAGCGTTCTGGAGGCGGCCGAAATCCGAACTCAAAGATGATGATTACAGGGAATTCTACAAATCTATATCCCACGATATGGATGACCCCCTCCTTCATATCCATACTAAAGCCGAAGGCAAAATCGAGTACACGACCCTGTTTTACATTCCGAAAAAAGCGCCGGTAGACCTGTCCTGGGCCGATTACGTGCCCGGTATAAAGCTTTACATAAAACGGGTTTTTATTACGGATGATGATAAGGAGCTTCTGCCAAGGTATTTACGTTTTGTCCGGGGTATTATTGATTCAGAGGACCTTCCGCTTAACATCAGCAGGGAAATGCTTCAGCATAACAGGATCCTCGCCAGCATAAAAAACGCGTCTGTCAAGAAGATACTGGGTGAGCTCCAGGACCTGAAAAAGGACAAAGAAAAATACGATGAATTCTACATGGAATTCAGCAGACCGCTTAAAGAGGGCGTGTATCAGGATTTTAACAGCCGGGACACTCTCCTCGAGCTTCTTCAGTTTAAATCCACAAAAGAAGAAGGTTTTTCGGGTTTTGCCGGCTACAAGGAACGGATGAAACCTGAGCAGAAAGCCATATATTACATAACAGGTGAGAAAGAACAGAATCTCAGGAATTCGCCTCTTCTGGAAGCGTATAAAGAAAAGGATATTGAAGTTTTTATCATGGATGAGGATATCGATGAAATAGTTATACCATCGATAGGAAAATATAAAGATGTTGAGCTTAAACCGGTCAACAGAAGTGACGCCGCGGATGACCTGAAAACCGACGAGGACAAGAAAAGCGAGAAAAAGATCGGCCCCCTTATCAAAAAGATCAAAAAAGTCCTTGGGGACGAGGTAAAAGATGTCAGGGCCAGTGCAAGGTTGAGCGATTCTCCCTCCTGTATAGTCGCAGACGAGGATGACCCGACTGTCCAGATGCAGCACCTTCTTAAATCGATGGGTCAGACCGATATGCCGGAAGTAAAGCCGATACTCGAGATAAACCCCGGTCATGAAATCGTTCAAAAACTGGTCGATTCTGATAATGACGAGGCGACCGAAGATGCCGGCAGGCTGCTGCTCGAGCAGGCCCTTCTTCTTGAAGGAGTCCAGCTAAAAGACCCTTCCGGATTTGTAAAGAGGCTGAACAAGGTGCTCACAAAGTCCCTGTAAGGGCACTTGCCATAAAAAGACATGTGTAAAATACAAATATTTTTGCAATAAATATAAGGAGATGAGCTATGACTTCAGAGGAGCGTGTGTTAAAGGCTTTAAACCACGAAGAGCCTGACAGGGTCCCGTATGATCTCACAAGCACCCTTGTTTCCGGAATACATTACATAGCTTACGAAAAGCTGAGAGATTATCTGGGAATGGAAAAAAAGGAAACAGAGCTCTTTGACATGGTACAAGGTTTGGCAAGAGTTCATGATGATGTTCTCGAGCGTCTCAAGGTCGACACAAGGGGGGTCCTGACCGGGAGCCCCTTCGGCTGGGAATTAAAGATAGAGGAAACATCAGAGTATGAACAGTATACTGACGTATGGGGTGTGACCTGGAGAAGGCCGAAACCGCACGGGCTTTATTTCGACATGGTCGCTCACCCTTTAAAGGGCGCCACGCTGGATGATGCTAAAAAGTTTAAATGGCCGAATCCCAGGGACCAGGCAAGGCTCGAAGGGATCAAAGAGGAATCATCCAGGCTAGCG
>DRHN01000317.1 GCA_011049595.1 Spirochaetota bacterium
CGCTCGTCAAGCAGCACCTTGAAACCTGTCCTGACTGCAAAGAGGAGTTTGAAGTATTACTGAAAGCGCTCAATGCAGTTTCATCTAAAGGCGGATGAGGTATTATTTTTTTACGAACCCGTATCTTATAAAAACCCCCGCGGACAGTGTGTAATACCTGGAACGGTCGCTCTGGAACAGAGAGCTTTTGTCGCTGAATATGTGAGTGTCAAGAGTGACATCAAACCCCACAATAATCGGTGCATTTTTTAAAACGTATTCCATCCCCGCTGTAAGCAGCCATGAGAGGTTGAAGGCTTTAATGTCATCATAATATGCTGAAGTCAGCTCCTGGTCATATCCGGCATTCGTGTTGTACTCTCTGCCGCCGGACACGATCCTGAAATTCAGGCCGAGCCCGCTGCCTATAAAAAATCCCATTCTGAATTTCATCATCAATGGTACCTGAAGATAGCCGATATGCTCGTCGTATTCAAGCGAGTCAGGAATAATGTTCTCTTTTTCGTAATACATACCCTTTCTTACGTAGTTCACACCGGTCCCTACCCAGAAAAAGGGACTAAGGGCGTATTCGACTTCAATGCCGAAAGAATAGCTGAATAAGCTTTCCGCCCCGCGGTAGGGAGAGTATCTATACCTATTTCCAAAGGCGCCCGCGACACCCATACCGGGCCTCAACCCGACAAGGATAACGCTTTCACCGGTAAGCTTTCTGCCGATCCCTTCAAGTATGGCCTGGCCTGCCTCCGCAGGCGTGCCGGTTTCGGCTTTCATTTCATGTTTACCCAGACGGGTTATTCGCCAGGTACCATACTCAAAAGCCCAGACGATTTCTGTTGTTTCACCGCCTATCATAAAATTAGTCCGGATTTCGGAGGACGTCCCGATTTTGTCTTCATCCGCCACGTGGATACCTTCAAAACTGATCGTTGAAAGGTCTGTGTTTTTGGACACATCGGTCCAGAAGTGATAGAAAACCGCGTTCTTCATCGTCAATATGGGGTCATAGAAAAAACTTTGCTCCCAGTATTTACGTTCTCCGCTGTCCGCGGCGTCGCTCAGTATCTTTAAAAAGCTGTCCCATCCGTTTTCCCCTACTATGGCATAGGAAATGTACTTGTAGATTATTTCAAAGTCCGGTTCATCACTTTTCAGCTCGGCGGAGAATATATTCGCGCATTTGATCAGCTCTTCTTTCAGCCTGGCGCTGTCGTTTGATAGTGTTTCAATTTCCCTGGCTTTGTCAAGGGTCAAAGCTGCTATATTAGTGGGGATCGAAAAATTGACATTTTCGCGGTTTGTGATCTTCCATGTGTTGATCCCGATTACCGAGTAGCCGGGAGGGCTTGATGCGTCTTCGACCAGAAGAGGCCCGCCGCTGTTCCCCGGGTCAATAGTTGCGGTGTGCTGAATGAGGTATGTGATTTTCGGATCGATCATTTCAGGGACAAAAGCCTTTTCATTGCTGATGATTCCGACCGAAAGCTGCCACCCGGGCCTGTTCAGCAGGTGGGGGTAGCCGGCGGAAAAAACCTCCGTCCTTTCGGTCTTGAGGTCCGTGTCTATTTTAAATCCTTCCGTAAATATTTTTTTCGCTTCGGGAAATTGAACAACCGCCACGTCAATTTCGTTGTCCACGTAAAGGATCGGGCAGTTCTGGTAAACGGTTTCCGACCCGTCTTCATTTTCAAATACTATGTCCATTGTTTCGGATTGTTCCACTACGTGCCGGTTCGTAATTATGTAATTATTTCCGGAATCATCAACAAATATAAAGCCGCTGCCCCATGTGTCTCTTTCAGAGAAAGACCTGAAAAATTCCGCTGTCTGCCGGTCACCTCTTTTTTCAAAGTAGTCTGCGATCTGAATAAATGTGTCTTTTGTCTTCTGGTGATATCTTACTTTTACAATTGGGACATAATCTTTTAACCTGGCCAGAGAGATATTGGGGATTAAAATTGCCGTGAATAAAATGAAAACAGCAAAGGTGAGCCGTCGATATTTCATAAAGCCCTCAATTTGGATGTTAAACCTGGTTAAAAGCCCGGATTATCCAAAGGATTTTTTTGTTCCCCTATATTGAGAATACATCTATAACTGATTTCAAGTCAAGAGCTAATTAGATTAAGGATATTTACTGTTCGGAGAAATATTAGTATTTTGTTGTGTTAATTGGATTTAAAATTTTGAAACAGAGAAAAATATTATGGTTGAACTGGATTTTGAAAAACTCGGAGGGCTGATACCGGTAATAGCACAGGACTATAAGACAAACGAGGTTCTCATGATGGCTTTTATGAACAGCGAATCCTGGGAAATGACCGCTAAAACCGGCTATGTCCATTACTGGAGCAGGTCAAGGAATTGTCTCTGGAAAAAGGGTGAGTCATCCGGCAATATTCAGGAAGTAAAAGAGATACGTGTCGACTGCGACAGCGACTGTATCCTGATAAAGATAAACCAGATAGGGGATGCTGCCTGCCACACAGGCTACAGGAGCTGTTTTTATAAAAAAGTGGAAGGCGATAAAATTATAATCAGCGGCAGCAAGGTTTTTGATCCGGCCGAAAAATACGCAGGTGTTAACGGGGACATTAAATGAAGGGACAGAAGATAAAGTTGGGTATCCCGAAGGGCAGCCTTGAAAAGGCGACGATCGACCTTTTTCACAACGCCGGGTGGAGGATCAATGTTTCGGCACGAAATTATTTTCCTGTTGTCGATGATCCTGAAATGTCATGCTCTCTCGTCAGAGCACAGGAAATGGCGAGGTATGTTGAAAACGGTGTCCTTGATATTGGTTTGACAGGGCTTGACTGGATACTCGAATACGGGGCGCAGGTTGAGATCATATCGGACCTTGTTTATTCAAAGATCAGCACCAGAAAGGCGAAATGGGTCCTTGCCGTCCCGGCAGATTCCGGTATAAAAACCATCGAGGAATGCGCCGGAAAAACCATATCGACCGAGCTTGTGAACTTCACGAAGAATTATTTTGAGGAAAAAAACATACCTGTTAAAGTAGAGTTTTCCTGGGGCGCCACCGAGGCAAAAGTGTCCGAAGGGCTTGTTGACGCGATCGTTGAGGTGACAGAGACCGGGACCACGATCCGTGCCCACGGTTTGAGCATAATCCACACGCTTCTCGAAACGAACACAAAACTCATCGCCAATCCCGAAAGCATGAAGGACGGATGGAAGAAGAACAAGATACAGCAGATAGCGATGCTTCTGCAGGGGGCCCTGAACGCCGAAAACATGGTCGGTATAAAGATGAATGTTCCGGCCGAGCATCTGGACAAAATTGTAAAAAAAATGCCTAGCCTGACGGCCCCGACTGTCTCAAAGCTGTACAACCAGAAGTGGTTTTCGGTTGAATCGGTAATACACGAAAAAATAGTAAGGGAACTTATACCCGAGCTCATCGCTTTGGGGGCTGACGGGATCATAGAGTATACCCTTAATAAGATTGTGGGCAAAAACGATATACCGGAGTGATTTTTGACCATTCGCATCGAGGACCTTTCGTCTCTTTTGCCTGATAGGATGTCGGATTACGTAAAAACAGAAAAGAGTTTTTTTTTAAAATCCCTTTTTTCAGAGGACATGGAAAATAAGGTAAACCGCATTATCCGTGATGTTGAAAAAAGAGGCGACATCGCCCTGATCGAAGCCACAAAACGCTTCGACGGCGTGTCGCTGAACGCCGGCGGGATCAAAGTGTCGAATGAGCAGATCGACGCGGCTGGCAGGGGGTTTGACGATAATTTTTACCATGCTGTGGACCTGTCAATAAAAAGAGTACGAAAATACCACGAGCTCGCTGCGGCAAAGGACTGGATGTACAGTGATGACACGGGCAGTACTTTCGGTCAGAAATACACACCGCTGGAAAGGGTGGGCATTTACATTCCGGGCGGGAAAGCATCCTATCCCTCGACCCTGATAATGACCGCTGTGCCTGCCTTGGTTGCGGGGGTAAAAGAGATAGCCGTTGTCTCTCCTCCGTCATCTTTTGAGGACCACTCTCCCCTGGCATCGGTAATAAAAAAGCTCGAGGGAATAACGGATATCTACCGGGTCGGCGGTGTACAGGGTGTCGCGGCCCTTGCTTTCGGCACCCAAACAATTAAAAAAGTGGATAAGATCGTCGGGCCCGGCAATATTTATGTGACACTCGCGAAAAAATTGTTGTACGGGTACGTGGATATAGATATGATCGCGGGACCGAGCGAAGTGCTTGTGATCTCGGACGGCTCTGAGGACCCGGAGTTGACAGCGGCAGACCTGCTGGCCCAGGCAGAGCATGACGAGCAGGCACGGGCTTTGTGCGTCACACTGTCACCGGAAAACGCGCGTGATATAAGGGCCCGGGTCGAAAAGTTGACAGAGAAATCCGTGAGAAAAGATATAATTAAAAAGTCGATCGATGATTCAGGAAGAATTTTTATTGTCCGGGACCTGGATTGCGCGGCCGCGCTGGCCAACGCGATCGCGCCGGAGCACCTCGAGATCCAGACCGGTGACCCGGGCGCCCTTCTCGATAAAATTCAGAACGCGGGAGCGATCTTTCTCGGGAGGTATTCGCCGGAAGCCATAGGCGACTATATCGCCGGCCCAAGCCACGTACTGCCCACAGGCGGGACCGCGAGGTTTTTTTCTCCGCTCAGCACGACAAGTTTTACAAAATTCAGCAGTGTTATAGATGTTTCGAAAAATGGGCTTGACATTCTGGGCAGGCACGCCGCCCGAATCGCGCGTGCCGAAGGTCTTTATTCCCACGCTGAATCCATCACTTTGAGAGAGGAGCTTGATTGACAAATGGCAAATAAACGCGAGGCAAAAATCACAAGAAAAACAAAAGAAACCGACATCGATGTTGCTTTTGATCTGGATGGAAATGGAAATTACAGCGTAAAAACAGATATTCCCTTTTTCAATCACCTCCTCGAGAGCTTTTCCAGGCACGGCAGGTTTGATGTGAAAATCCGTGCAACAGGCGACACGAGTGTCGATTACCATCATCTTGTTGAAGATACAGGTATAACGATGGGGGACGCCTTTAACAAGGCTGTCGGGAACAAAGGGGGTATAAAAAGGTTTGCCTCCTGCTATATCCCGATGGATGAAGCGCTTGTAAGAACGTGTCTTGACATTTCCGGAAGGCCTTTTTTGAGGTACAATGTCGAGCTGGCATATCCGTCGATTTTGAATTTCGACGCGGCATTGATCGAGGAATTTTTCAGGGCCTTTGCCTTCAGCGCCGGGATCACGCTTCACGTTGACAGGCTGGCTGGCAGCAACGCGCACCACATAGTCGAGGCTGTGTTTAAATCCTATTCGATTGCCCTGCATGAAGCTTCAAGAGTTATTTATCCGGAGAACGAAGTACCGTCTACAAAGGGTTCGTTGTAGTTTTAATTGCAGCTTTCAGCAGAAATATCGCGGCCGTCGAAAAATATTTTGCCTTTATATTTTTAATTACAAAAAAGGATTCTTGCTTGATCACACTAATCGATCTCGGGATCAGCAACATAAAATCGATCCTCAGGGGTTTTTCGACCCAGGGATTTAAGGTACAAATCGCGTCGGGGCCTGATGATATAAAAAGCTCTGATTCCCTGGTGCTGCCCGGGGTGGGGGCTTTCCCGAAAGCATGCCAGGCCCTCCGGAACAGCGGTTTCTGGGAAGCTGTTATCGAGCACGCCGGGAGAGGCAGGCCGCTTTTAGGTGTCTGTCTTGGTATGCAGCTTTTATTTACCGACAGCGAGGAACATGGCCTGAACCCCGGTCTTGACCTTATAGACGGCCACGTAGTCCGGTTTCCTCCGGACCGGCTTGTTCCCCACATGGGCTGGAATGCGGTGAGCCAGGCAGGTGAGAGCCCTCTTTTTAAAAACGTACCGGACAGGGCTGATTTTTATTTTGTCCATTCCTTTTACGCCAGTCCGGACAGAGAAGATTGCGTGACCGGATATTCCGATCACAACGGAAGGTTTGCTGCATCCGTTCAAAATGAAAATGTGTTCGGGACACAGTTTCATCCTGAAAAAAGTCAGAACAACGGTCTCACGCTGCTGAGGAATTACGCCTCTCTTACAGAAAAGTAGATTTTATTAACTGGAGATTACATATGCTTTTTATTCCGGCAATAGACATTATAGACGGCAGGTGTGTCAGGCTCGAGCAGGGTGACTACGAAAAGGAAAAACGATACGATAATGATCCTGTAGATCAGGCGCTTTTATTTCAGGACCAGGGCGCCGGGTATATCCACGTTATTGATCTTGACGCCGCAAAGGGTGCCGGAAGGGAGAACAGGCAGGTTATAAAAAAAATAGCAGCGTCGGTAAGTGTCCCTATCGAGGTTGGAGGGGGCGTGCGTAAACGGGATGATATTGCCGCACTGCTGGACCTTGGTGTCGAGCGTGTAATACTCGGTACCATCATCGTCAAAGATGAGCCTTTTTCCATGGACATGGCAGAAGAGTTCGGCCCTAGGCTGGCCGCCGGGATCGACGCCCGGGACGGGTTGGTACGGGTTTCAGGATGGTTGGAGGGCAGCAGTTTAGAGGCTGTTGCACTCGGGTGCAGGGTAAAGGATATGGGTTTCGGATTGATCATATACACTGACATATCGAAAGACGGGATGCTTGAAGGCCCCGACCTCGAGGGGGTAAAAAACATGGCGTGGGAAACCGGTCTGCCTGTTATTGCTTCAGGGGGTGTATCATGTATCGAGGACATAAAAACCTTAAAAGAGCTTGAACA